>VGPP01000209.1 GCA_016882585.1 Cyanobacteria bacterium M_surface_7_m2_037 | reverse complement strand
GCGGCAGCGGCGTCTTCCACCAGGAACACCAGCAGACGATCCCCGCTGGGTACCAGCCGCAGGGCCTGCAGGGTTGAGCTCTGCTGCTGTGGCCGGGTGATCAGGCTGAGCAATCCGGTGAGATCCGCCAGTCGCCGGGCGAGATGCAGCAACAGGTCGTCGAAGGCGGCCCATTGCAGGCTCAGTCCCATCAGCTCCCGTTGCAGCTGGCTCACGGCCGCTCCCGGCGCCGGCAGCAGGCAATTCACGTAGTGCCGGTAGCCCAGCGGGCTGGGGATGCGGCCGGCGGAGGGGTGGGGCTGGGTGAGCAGGCCACGCTGCTCGAGAGCCCCCATCGCCGAGCGAATCGTGGCGGGGCTGGCCTCCAGGCCGAAGCGCTGCACCAGGGTTTTGCTGCCCACCGGTTCGGTGGTGTCCACGTAGTGGCGCACGGTTGCCTGCAGCACTTGCTCTTGCCGGCGGGGCAATGGCTGCACGGGAACGGCGCCTGATTCAGAAGTGCCGGGATCGTAGGTGCGCTGCTACTTCAGTAGCGCGGCACGCTCGGATCGGCCTCCACGCTCCAGGCGTCGATGCCGCCGTGCAGGTTCCACACCCGGGGAAACCCCTGGGCTTCCATCAGCCAGCAGCCGAATTGCCAGCTGCGCACGCCGGCATGGCACAGCACCACCACGTGGCGATCAGGATCCAATACCTCCCGCAGGGAGCCGATCCAACGCTCCGATTCGCTCAGGGGCAGGTGAATCACCGGCTGGCTCAGCCGTGCCAGTTCCAGTTCCATCGGCTCGCGCACATCCACCAGCTGCAGGGGCTCGCCGGCCTGGAGCCGTTGCTGCAGGTCGAGGGCTCGGATCGGTGTGGGGGTGCTCATCGCCAGAAGCTAGGCCTGTCGGGGTGCCAAACACTGCCGCCATGCATAAAGATGAGGCCAGTCCTGCAGGCAACCGATGAAGGCCCGCCCCTTCCTGGCGGCAGTGTTGGCGGCCGCCATCGCGTTGCTGAGTCTGGGAGCAGCGGGTTGGTGGGTGCTCTGGCAGCGCAGCCCGCTTGGTTTGCAGAACCAACGGCTGGAGTTGCCGCTGGCGGCGCGGTTTGTGCCCCGCACAGCCCCACTCAGCCTGCATTGGCTGCTCACACCTGAGCAGCCGGCGGCCTACGCCCGAGCCGTGGCGGCACCGCGGCAGCGGCGTCAGGCGGCAGCGGCGGCTGATCGCCTGCGCGATGGAGCGTTTGCCGCCGCTGGCCTGGATTACGCCAGTGAACTCGCCCCCTGGCTGGGGCGTGAGAGCAGCTTTGCCCTGCTCACCCCGCCTGGAGCGCCGGAGCAGCCGGGCTGGGTGCTGGCCCTACGTAGCCGCGACAGCGAAGGAGCCCGCCGCTTCCTGCAGCGTTTCTGGCAGAGCCGCAGCCTGGCCGGCACCGATCTGCAGATCAGCAGCTACCGCGGCATGGGCTTGATCAGTGGCCGCGGGGCGTTGCTGGGGCAGGACCCGCAGCCTCTAGCCACCGCTTTGATCAACGACGAGTTGGTGCTGATCGCCTCGGGCCGCGGCGTGTTGGAGCAGGCCCTCGATGTGTCGCAGATCGATGAGCTGAATCAGGCCGCCAGCCCGCCGTTGCAGCAGGCCGTGGCGCGGCTGGGCCA
>VGPP01000208.1 GCA_016882585.1 Cyanobacteria bacterium M_surface_7_m2_037 | reverse complement strand
CGCGGGTACATTCCGTCTGACAGCCACCCCTTTCCCTGCGCAGCGATGGCCATCTCCCGCGGCGACAAGGTGCGCATCAAGCGTCCTGAGTCCTACTGGTTCAACGAAGTCGGCACCGTCGCCTCGATCGACACCTCCGGCATCCGCTACCCCGTCGTGGTGCGCTTCGAGAAAGTGAACTACAACGGCGTGAGCGGCTCTGAAGGCGGCATCAACACCAACAACTTCGCCGAGAGCGAGCTCGAGAAGGCCTGAGCGCGCAAGCGTTGAGCTCAGGTTTTTCCTTGACTGAACCCCGGCCCAGTGGGCTGGGGTTTTCTTGTGACGGCAGCCTGCTTTGCCGGCTTCCCTGCATGGCAGGCTGAGGCGCTCAAGCCAGCAGAGCCCCGTGCCAGAACTGCCCGAAGTGGAAACGGTGCGGCGCGGGCTTGAGCAACAGGTGCGTGGCTTTGTGGTGGCTCGCGTGGAGGTGTTGCGGGCGCGCGCCATCGCCTCCCCACCACTGCCTGAATTGTTTTGCAGTGCGCTGGAAGGTTGCACAGTGCAGCAGTGGCTGCGGCGCGGCAAATATCTGATGGCCAGCCTTGAGCGCGATGGTGCCCCTGCGGGGCATTGGGGCGTGCACCTGCGCATGACAGGCCAATTCCTGTGGATGAGCACCCCAGCCGAACCCTGCCGCCACACGCGCGTGCGCATCTGGAATCCTCAAGGCCAGGAGCTGCGCTTCGTGGACATGCGCAGCTTTGGCGAAATGTGGTGGGTGCCCCCGGGCGAAGCGCTGGACTCGGTGATGACCGGGCTGCGCCGGTTGGGACCGGAACCGTTCAGCCCAGAGTTCAGCCCGCAGCATCTGGCAGACAAGTTCGCAGGATCAAGCCGGCCGATCAAAACGGCACTGCTGGATCAGGCGCTGGTGGCCGGCGTGGGCAACATCTACGCCGATGAGTCGTTGTTCATCAGCCGCATCGCACCCCACACCCCCAGCCATCAGCTCAAGCCAACGCAGCTCAAGCGCTTGCATCAAGCCCTGGTGGAGGTGCTGGAAGCCAGCATCGGGGCGGGCGGAACCACCTTCAGCGATTTTCGCGATCTCACCGGCACCAATGGCAATTACGGCAACGCCGCCTGGGTGTATCGACGCAGCGGCCAACCGTGCCGGGTGTGCGGCACGGCCATCCGCCGCGACAAATTGAGTGGCCGGAGCAGCCACTGGTGCCCCAGCTGCCAAGCTGCTTGAGGGTGCCTGCGTTGTTCACCGATGGCCAATGCCAACACCACAGCTCTGGCCTCGGCCCTCAGCAAAGCCATGGCCAACATTCACCAGCGCGGCTGGTGTGATGGAACCGGCGGCAATTTCAGTTGTGTACTGGAGCGCGATCCGCTGCTGCTGCTGATGGCGCCCAGTGGGGTCGACAAAGGCAGCGTGGCCCCGCGTGATCTGATCCAAGTGGGCGCCACCGGCTCGGTGCTGGGCGGCAAAGGCAAGGCTAGCGCTGAAACGGCGCTGCACGTGGAAATCGTGAACAGCTGCGGGGCTGGAGCGGTGCTCCACACCCACTCGCAGGCGGGCACCTTGCTGTCGCAGTGGGCACTCGAGCAGGCAGGCAACGCAACACCTCACGGGCACACCCATCTAGAGCTGCGCGACCTGGAAATGCTCAAGGGGCTCGAAGGCATCACCACCCATGCCTGCAGCGTTGCGATCCCCGT
>VGPP01000207.1 GCA_016882585.1 Cyanobacteria bacterium M_surface_7_m2_037 | reverse complement strand
TTCATGATCGGCGGCGTCACCCTCAACCTGCGGGATCTCGAGAAGCTGGCGGCCAAGCGCAGCCCGCTGGTGCAGCACAAAGGCGCCTGGATCGAACTGCGGCCCCTCGATCTCAAGAACGCCGAGAAGTTCTGCGCCGCCGAGCCGCCCTTCAGCCTCGACGACGCCCTGCGCATCACCGGCAACGAGGGCGAAACCCTGCAGCGCCTGCCGGTGCATGCCTTCACCGCCGGCCCGCGCCTGCAGGCGGTGCTCGAGCAGTACCACCAGCAGAAGGCCCCCGATCCCCTACCGGCGCCCCCTGGCTTCGCCGGCCAGCTGCGGCCCTATCAGGAGCGCGGCCTGGGCTGGCTGGCCTTCCTGCACCGCTTTGATCAGGGCGCCTGCCTGGCCGACGACATGGGCCTGGGCAAAACGATTCAGCTGCTCGCCTTCCTGCAGCACCTCAAGGCCGAGGAAGAGCTGAAGCGGCCCGTGCTGCTGGTGGCGCCTACCTCGGTGCTCACCAACTGGAAGCGGGAGGCGGCAGCGTTCACGCCGGAGCTGGTGGTGAACGAGCACTACGGCCCGCGGCGCCCCAACAGTCCCGAGGCGATCAAGAAGGCGCTCAAGGGCGTGGATCTGGTGCTCACCACCTATGGCCTGCTGCAGCGCGACAGCGAACTGCTGGAGGCGATCGACTGGCAGGGCGTGGTGATCGATGAAGCCCAGGCGATCAAGAACCACAACGCCAAGCAATCGATGGCGGCGCGGGATCTGGGCCGGCCCGGCCGGGGCAGCAAGAGCGGTCCCCGCTTCCGCATCGCCCTCACCGGCACCCCAGTGGAAAACCGCGTCAGCGAGCTGTGGGCGCTGATGGATTTCCTCAACCCCAAGGTGCTCGGCGATGAGCCGTTCTTCCGCCAGCGCTATCGCCTACCGATCGAGCGCTATGGCGACATGTCGTCGCTGCGGGATCTCAAGGGCCGCGTCAGCCCCTTCATCCTGCGCCGCCTCAAAACCGACAAATCGATCATTTCCGACCTGCCGGAAAAGGTGGAACTGAGCGAATGGGTGGGCCTCGCCCCCGAGCAGAAGAAGCTCTACAACAAAACTGTGGAGGAGAGCCTCGATGCGATCGCCCGGGCGCCGCTGGGGCAAAAGCACGGCCAGGTGCTGGCGCTGCTCACCCGCCTCAAGCAGATCTGCAACCACCCGGCCCTGGCCCTCAAGCAGGATCCCGACCCCAGCGATGCCGGCTTCTTCAAGGAGTTTGCCGCCCGCAGCGCCAAGGTGCAGCGGCTGGAAGAAATCCTCGAAGAGGTGATCGAAGCGGGCGATCGGGCCCTGCTGTTCACCCAGTTCGCTGAATGGGGCCACCTGCTCAAGGCACACCTCGAGCAGAAGTGGCGCCAGGAGGTGCCGTTCCTTTACGGCAACACCAGCAAGACCGAACGCCAGGCGATGGTGGATCGCTTCCAGGACGACCCCCGCGGCCCGCAGCTGTTCCTGCTGTCGCTCAAGGCTGGCGGTGTGGGCCTCAACCTCACCCGCGCCAGCCACGTGTTCCACATCGATCGCTGGTGGAACCCAGCCGTGGAAAACCAAGCCACCGACCGCGCCTACCGGATCGGCCAGCAGAACCGGGTGATGGTGCACAAGTTCATCACCAGCGGCTCCGTGGAGGAGCGCATCGACCGCATGATCAAGGAGAAGTCAAAACTCGCCGAAGACATCGTGGGCTCCGGCGAAGACTGGCT
>VGPP01000206.1 GCA_016882585.1 Cyanobacteria bacterium M_surface_7_m2_037 | reverse complement strand
CCACTGAGAATGATCCCTTTGGGATTGATCGCCTTCAGCTCCTCCGCTGTGGTGCTGTATCCCATCACCAGGGAATACACCTCGGTTTCGCGCACGCGCCGGGCAATCAGCTCGGAATACTGAGAACCGAAATCCAGAATCACGATCGCTGGATGGCGATCGGTTTCGCCGATGGCGGTGGGGGTCACGTTCGACATAGGGCGGCCAGCTGCTGCGGCCCGGGCAATCCCTTCACCCTAGATCTCAGGCCCTGAAGGCCTGCAGCAACTCCGCTCCGCAGGGCCCCTCGGCGCAGAGGCGGCGACCGCGATCAAACAGCACGGCCCCGATGCGCATGACGCGCTCACCATGCCGGGCCAGATAAGCCGCGCTGCGCTGCTCCACAGCGCTCGCCACCTGCTGTTGCAGCGCTTGGGCAGCGCTGGCATCCACCGCCGCCAGCTGCCGCAGCGCTTCATCCACGCTGGCCGAGCGGGCCAGCTGCTGCAGCTGCTCCAGGGGCAAACCCAGCAGAGCGGCCTGGGTGGTGAGCACCTCCAGGCGACCGTCGGCCAAATGGTGGTGCGTGTGAAAGATGCCGCCGGCCAGCTTGATCA
Source organism: Cyanobacteria bacterium M_surface_7_m2_037 (assembly GCA_016882585.1). GTDB lineage: Bacteria > Cyanobacteriota > Cyanobacteriia > PCC-6307 > Cyanobiaceae > Vulcanococcus. Next base: position 1,202 of record VGPP01000206.1, on the reverse strand, counting down.
ACTTGCCCTGATAGCCGAACAGCAGCAGCCGCTCCACCCCCTGCTCAGCGGCCGCCACCAGCAGCGGCCCGATCCAGTTGCCGGCCTTGAGCAGCAGCGGCGCCGGCACCCCCAAACGCGGGGCCAGATCCAGCCCGTTTTCGCCGATCACCAGCACCAGGTCACGGGCCAGGGCCGGATCGCTGGCTCGCCGGGCCAGCTCAGCGCGGGCACGGGCCAGTTGATCGGGATCCGCGCTGCGTTGCACCGCCGCCTGGGTGCCGATCAAGGCCAACCCATCCACCACGCCAAAGGCTTCGTTGCTGGTGCGCTGGGCCAGCTGCCGCCCGCCGGGCAGGGTGATGCGCAAGCGCAGGCCCCGCTCAGCGGGAAGCAACGGCTGCAGGTTGCACTCCAGCAGCGCACGGGCAAAGCCCGACACACAAAGCTCACTGCTGCCGGCCAACACCCCAACCCCCTCGCCAGCCTCCAGCTGGAGCCAGGGCTGCCCCGCCACCCGCTCCGCCCAACAGGCTTCCACCCAGACCGGCAACCCGCGGGTGAGGTCCAGGCCGTCGCCGGGCTGGCAGCGGCTGATCCCCAGGGCCCGATCCGAAGCCAGCAGCGCCGCTGCCTCCACACCCACAGGCTCCGGTTGAAGCTGCCCTCCGACCTGATCCGGTTGCAACCACAGGGGCACAGCGGCCGGAGCCGCACCCTCACCGCGCAACTGGCGCACCGCCGCCACAGCGGCTGCCGCCACCCACACCGGGAGGGTGTAGCCGGAACTGGTCATGGCAGGCCCCCGGAAGGCTGTTTTTTAAGGTGGTGGATTGCGCCGCATCGGGCTGCGCAGCCGCCTCCAGATTCGCCCCACCAGCCTCTTCCATGCAGGACAAGCTCACCCTGATGATCCCCGGCCCCACCCCGGTGCCGGAAACCGTCCTGCAGGCGATGGGGAAACATCCCATCGGGCACCGCAGCGCCGACTTCCAGAAGATCGTGCGCCGCACCACCGAGCAGCTCCAGTGGCTGCATCAGACCAACAACGATGTGTTGGTGATCACCGGCAGCGGCACAGCCGCCATGGAAGCCGGAATCATCAACGTGCTGAGCAAGGGCGACAAGGTGCTCTGCGGCGATAACGGCAAGTTTGGTGAGCGCTGGGTGAAGGTGGCCAAGGCCTATGGCCTGGATGTGGAGGTGGTGAAGGCCGAGTGGGG
>VGPP01000205.1 GCA_016882585.1 Cyanobacteria bacterium M_surface_7_m2_037 | reverse complement strand
GGGTATTGGCTGGGGCTGGTGAGCACCGCCACATCGGCGTGGTTTTTGGCAGCAGCGCGCACCATGGCGGGGCCGCCGATGTCGATGTTTTCAATCGCCAGATCCCAGCTCACATCCGGGCGGGCGATGGTTTCGCGGAAGGGATAGAGGTTCACCACCACCACATCGATGGTGGCGATGCCCTGGGCCTCCAGATCCGCCTGGTGGGAGGGCTCGGCGCGCTTGGCGAGGATGCCGCCGTGGATGCGCGGGTGCAGGGTTTTCACCCGGCCACCCAGGATTTCCGGGGCGCCGGTGTGTTCGGCCACCTTGGTCACGGGCAGGCCCGCCGCCGCCAGCGCCGCGGCCGTGCCGCCACTGGAGATCAGCTGGTAGCCGGCGGCCAGCAGTCCTTCAGCCAGGGGCACCAGGCCGTCCTTGTTCGACACGCTGAGCAGGGCCGTGGGCGCCATGGCTGTTGAGTGGAGGGCAAGCGTTCCAACCTACGCAGCAGCTGCGCTTCGCTCCGATGGCCGGTTCCCTCTCCGATCAGCTCCATCTCGGCCCCGCTGAGGCCTCCCATCGGCTGGTGCTCTTGCACGGTTGGGGCGCCGATGCCGACGACCTCCTGGATCTGGGCCCGCTGTTGGTGGGGCCTGAGGTGAGTGTGGTGGCGCTGCGGGCGCCTGAACCCCACCCCTACGGCACCGGCCGGCAGTGGTATGGCCTGCAGCCGATCGACTGGAGCCAGCTCCCGAGCGCCCGCGCCGCCCTGAAGCTGCGGCTGGAGGAGCTGGCCAGCAGCGTGCCCCTGGCGCGCACCGTGCTGCTCGGGTTTTCCCAGGGAGGCGCCATGGCCCTGGATGTGGGCAGCAGCCTTCCTTTGGCGGGGATCGTGGCCTGCAGCGGCTATCCGCACGAAGGCTGGCAGCCGGGAGCCGCGGTGGCACCGGTGCTGCTCAGCCACGGCCGGGAGGATCCGGTGGTGCCCTTCGCCGCCAGCGAAGCCGTGCAGGAGCAGCTACGGGCCGCCGGCCACAGCGCCGAACTGCTCGCGTTCAACGGAGGCCACACCATTGATGCGGCCGTGCTGCCGCAGATCAGCGCCTTTGTGCGCCAGCAGTTGAACCCGCAGCCATGAAAAAAGCCGGTCCCCAGGGACCGGCTGCAAGCGCAAACGCGACTTCGCTCAAACGAAGGCGTATTCGTATTCCTCCATCTCTTCCCAATCGTCTGCAGCCAGAGCTTCCAGGCCGGCAAACAGGGTGTCCTCACCGATGCGATCCACGATCTCGCGCAGGGAGGGGAAGAGGAAGTGGTTCTCTTCGGCGTACTGGGCGCTGAACAGACCCTTCTCGCCCCAGAAGAAGCGATCGGTGGTGTGCTCGTTGCGACGCACGTTGAGGATCGCGGGGGGCACGATGCCGCCTTCAGCGATGTAACGGCGTGCCGCGGTGACGGGCTTGTATTCGCCGGTTTCCAGGTTGTGGGTGGCCACGTGAGCCAGAACCCGCTGACCCGCCAAACGGCGGCGACTGATGCGCTTGCGCTTCTTGGACATGGAGCTAAGCCCGTGAGGGCAGGGTGGATGGAGTCGGACGATGAGGATCAGCCGCGAGGACCGAAAAACCTCGGCAACGCCCATACACCTGCAATCCGGGTGAGCGCCACAACGGCACCGCTCCGATCAGCAGAGGACGCAACTTCCACTGCTGTAGCCTTGATTGCACGGAGATGCAACAAAAGCCGGATGGGCCGATCGCTGCGCCGCCCGAACCCGGACCGCGAGGTATTGGTCGATACCGAGAATCTTAAGACTTTTTCCCAGATTTCGAACACG
>VGPP01000204.1 GCA_016882585.1 Cyanobacteria bacterium M_surface_7_m2_037 | reverse complement strand
CTCGACTTCTACAGCGAGAGCATGTTTGGCCCGATGCAGGTGGATGAGCGGGAATACCAGCTCAAGCCGATGAACTGCCCGTTCCACGTGCTCACCTACGCCAGCACGTTGCGGAGCTACCGCGAGCTGCCGATCCGCTGGGCGGAGCTCGGCACGGTGTATCGCTACGAGCGCCCGGGCGTGATGCACGGCCTGATGCGCGTGCGCGGCTTCACCCAGGACGACGCCCACGTGTTCTGCCTGCCGGAGCAGATCAGCGATGAGATCCTGGCGATCCTCGATCTCACCGAACAGATCCTCTCCACCTTCGATTTCCGCAACTACGAAATCAACCTCTCCACCCGGCCCGAGAAATCAATCGGCGAAGACGCCGTGTGGGACCTGGCCACCAAGGGCCTGATCGAAGCCCTCGATCGCAAAGGCTGGGCCTACAAGATCGATGAGGGCGGCGGCGCCTTCTATGGCCCCAAGATCGACCTCAAGATCGAAGACGCGATCGGCCGGATGTGGCAGTGCTCCACGATCCAGCTCGATTTCAACCTGCCCGAGCGCTTCAACCTCGACTACGTGGCCGCCGATGGCTCCAGGCAGCGGCCGATCATGATCCACCGCGCCATCTTCGGCTCGTTGGAGCGGTTCTTCGGGATCATGACCGAGAACTACGCCGGCGATTACCCCTTCTGGCTGGCCCCCGAGCAGGTGCGCCTGCTGCCGGTCACCGATGAAGTGCGCCCTTACGCCGAGCAGGTGCTCAGCCAGCTCAAGGCCGCCGGCGTGCGCGCCAGCATCGATCACTCCGGTGATCGCCTCGGCAAGCTGATTCGCAACGGCGAGCAGATGAAGATCCCCGTGCTCGGGGTGATCGGCGCCAAGGAGGCCGAAACCGGTGCCATCAGCCTGCGCAGTCGCCGCGAGGGCGATCTGGGCAGCGTGGCCCTGGCCGATCTGGTGGCGGCGGCCGCCCGGGCGAATCAGGATCGGAGTGCAGGTCTGCCCCTGGGCTGATGACCACCCTCCTGGCCGGCGACATCGGCGGCACCAAAACCCTTCTGGCGATTTACGCGCTTGAAGGGGATCGGCTCAGCCAACAGCGCGCCGAGCGGTTTGTGTCGGCCGACTGGGCCGATTTTGGTGAGCTCGTGAATCACTTCCTGGCCGCTGAGCCCAGCAGCACCAGGCCCTGCCACGCCTGCTTCGCCGTGGCAGGGCCGGTGCGGCAGGGCCGGGTGAAGCTCACCAACCTCCCCTGGCAGCTGGAGCAAACAGCCCTCGCCGCCCAATGCGCGCTGCAGCAGGTGGACCTGGTGAATGATTTCGCCGTGCTGATCTACGGCCTGCCCCACGTGCAGCCCGATCAGCACTGCCTGCTGCGGCCAGCGGCGAGCGGCGCCGATCCTCAGGCGCCGGTGGCCATCCTGGGGGCGGGCACGGGGTTGGGCGTCGCCATCGGGGTTCCCACCGAAGGTGGGCTCAAAGCGATGGCCAGCGAGGCCTCCCACGCCGAATTCGCGCCGCGCAGCGAGGCTGAATGGCAGCTGAAGTGCTGGCTGAAGCAGGATCTGCGGATCGAGCGGGTATCGATCGAGCGGGTGGTGAGCGGCACCGGCCTCGGCGAAGTGATGCGCTGGCTACTGGCCACCGATCCCAGCGGCGCCGGCCATCCACTGGCTGATGTGGCCGGCACCGATCGCCCGGCCGCCACCGCCACAGCCGCGGCAGCCGGCGACCCCCTGGCTCGGCGCGCCATGGATCTCTGGCTGGGGGCCTACGGCAGCACAGCGGGGGATCTGGCCCTGCAAACCCTCTGCAGCGGAGGGCTTTGG
>VGPP01000203.1 GCA_016882585.1 Cyanobacteria bacterium M_surface_7_m2_037 | reverse complement strand
TTTGTGGTGGGTTGGGCCAGAGCGCTGCTGCCGAGCAGCAGCAGCGGCAGCGCCGCGGCGCCCAGGTGTCGAGATGCGCTCGCCATGATGGCGCTGCAGTGCGGCCCCAGTGTGGCGGATGGATCAGGAATCACGGTTGGAATTGTTGAAGCGACTGGCCGAGGAGTCGTTTGCGTTTGATGGCACCGCCAGCGATCCGGAACGCAACTGCTGGCTGGTGGTGCATCGGCACATTCATGGTGTGCTGCCCAGTGAATACGACATCCGCGAGATCGATGAAGCCCTCTACCTCGAGGTGCTCAACGAGCGGAAGCAGCTTTCGGCGAGCTGAGCAGTGGCTTGATCGCCGGCAGGGCCGAGTGGCGCAGAAACCGAGCGGCTGCGGCAGCCTGCTCATTGGCCGTAGAACGTGGTGTGGGCTGTTGGGCTGAGGCCGGCATGGTGATCGGGGCAGCTGGCCTTCACCATGGCGCTGCAGTTTGCTCGTGGCAAGCGGGTTGACGGCATAAAAAAGCCGCCCCTCAGGGGCGGCTTCAAGGCCGAAAGCGGATGGAAATCAGGCCCAGCCCTTCTGGCTCATCGACTCCACGTAGGCAGCCACATCGGCGATGTCATCGGCGCTCAGCTTGCCGCCGAAAGCGGGCATGGCGTTCTTGCCGTTGGTCACCTGGTACTGGATGGCCTCTTCGTGGCCAGCGCTGTAGTTCGCCAGGTAGGCCTCGAGGGCATCTTTCTTGAGGGTGCGCTCAGCGTTCACCACGTTGCCGCCGCCCATGTGGCAAGCAGCGCAGTTGGCGGAGAACACCTGAGCACCGTGGTCGGCGTCAGCGGCGAAGCTGGGGGCAGCACCCAGCACCAGCGCCAGGCAAAGGGCAATGACAGAGAGAAGACGGCGCATCGGAGCTCGTGCAACCTGGCCAAATTAGAAGGCCACTGTTCCCGATGTGAGCCTTGCTGCAGAGGTTCGCAACATTTGAAACGTCCTCTGGCATCAGGGATGCGAGGGCTTCGCGTCAACCCCGGTGCGGCAGTCCGGCGTCTTCGAACACCGCCTCCAGCGTGGGGGCATGGCTCACCAGGCCGAAACGCTCCGGAGGACTGATCGGATCGTGCACGAAGTGGCGCTGGCGGATCGAGAAGCGATCCCAGGCGTTCACCTCAATGCGCAGCAGTTTGATCAGGCCTTCAATCAGCCACCCCTGTAAATCAACGCCCACTGGTGGCAGCCAGCTGCGGCGCCAGCGGCAGAGGCGTTTCACGGTGTCGTTCACCGTGACAGCCGGTTGCCCCAGAACCAAACGCCGCACTGCGCCCTGGCCCGGTTCCGGGTTGGGCTGGTGGGGTGTGGTGGCCAAGTGCACGCACACGCGGGCAATGTCGGCGGCGTGGATGAAGTGGAACGAGGCCTCAGCCCGGAGCCACTTGGCCAGCCACAGCCAGCGGGCACCTTCCTTCAGGCCCTCCGTGAGATAGCTGGTGGGGAAGGGGCCGCTCCGGTCGACCCGACCACCAAACACCAGGGTGGGGAACACCGCCACAATCCGCTCGGCCAGTGGATGCTGCTCCAGCTGCTGCAGGCAGAGCGCCTTGGTTTGGATGTATTCGGTGCCGTAGGCCATCGCTTCCGGCAGCAGCTCCAGATCGCGATTGAGGATGCTGGCCGTGGAGAAATACACCACCTGCTCGAGCACAGCTGGATTGGTGGCGGCGAGCATCTGCTTCACCGCCACCACATTCACCTGCTGCGCCCGCTCGGGATCTCCCCAGGCGGTGGCGGTGTGAATGATCCGGGTGGCTGAGGCGATCGCAGCGCGATGAGGCTCGGGATCGCGCAGGTCACCCACCAGCAGAGTGATGCGCGGATGATCGGC
>VGPP01000202.1 GCA_016882585.1 Cyanobacteria bacterium M_surface_7_m2_037 | reverse complement strand
TGGATCAGGCCCCGCGCTGCCGGCGGCTCCAGCAACCAGAGGCTGCCGCGCTGGCGCCAGTTCATCGCTGCTGCAGGGCCTTGAGCGCCTCGATCGCCTCGCGGCGGTGGGCCGGCCCATCGAGCAGGTTGTTGAACACATGCCGAATCACGCCCTCGCCGTCGATCACGTAGGTGACGCGGCCCGGTAGCAGCCCCAGCACGCTCGGCACACCGAAGGCCTTGCGCAGTTGGTTGCCCTTGTCCACCAGCAGGGGGTAGGGCAGGTTGTGGCGCTGGGCGAAGCGCTGGTGGCTGGCGGCGTCATCGCCGCTCACCCCCCACACTTCAGCGCCCATGGCCTGCAGATCGCTGTAGCTGTCGCGGAAGGCGCAGGCCTCCATCGTGCAGCCGGGGGTGTCGTCTTTCGGATAGAAGAACAGCACCAGGGCTTTGCCCTCCAATTGATCGCTGCGACGCTCGGTGCCGTGCTGATCGGCGAGGGCAATCAGGGGTGCGCGATCGCCGGTGTTCAGGGCTGCGGCCACTACGGGTGAGGGAGGCTGGCGAAACCCTAGGCAGGGCCTGGTGCGGCCTGGGATCATGAAGCCATCGCGCAGCCCCCGATGGCCTCGGCAGAACCGCAGCAACCCTGGGAGCAGGTGGACCTGCTGAGCTTGATGGCGGCCCCTGTTGCCCCTGCGTCCCCTGTGGCCCCGGCTGCCGAAGCGCTCGGGGATCCTGAACCTGTTGCAGCCGCTGCAGTGCAGCCTGCCTCCGAACCAGCGCCTGTTGTTGAGCCGGCATCCGCTTCAGAGCCCCAACCCACTGCAGCAGTGCACCAGCCAGCTCCGCAACGCCTGCTGATCCTCGACACCGAAACCACGGGCCTCGATCCACAGCGCGATCGCTGCATCGAGCTCGGCGCGGTGTTGTTCGATCTGCCGCGCCGCTCGGTGCTCAGCCAGGTGTCGCTGCTGTTGCCCTGCGAGCAGAACGCGGCCCAGGCGGTGAACGGCATCGACCCTGAGCTCACCCAGCAACCGCAGCCTTGGCAGCAGGGCTTGCAATGGTTTGAAGCTCTGCTGGCCAGCGCTGATCTGGTGGTGGCCCACAACGCCGCCTTCGATCGCCAGTGGTTTGGCATGGCACCACTGCCCGCCATTGATAAGCCTTGGCTGTGCACGATGGAGGACATCCGCTGGCCGGCGGATCGCAACCTGCGTGCCAACCCTTCGGTGCGTGATCTGGCGCTGGCCTACAGCGTGCCGGTGTGGGCCGCGCACCGGGCCCTCACCGATTGCATCTATCTAGCTCAGGTGTTTGAGCGCTGCAGCGATCTGGAGCAGCTGGTGCAGCAGGGCCTGGAGCCGCGGCGCCTCTACCGGGCTCGCCTTTCCTATGAGGAGCGCCACCGCGCCCGCGAAGCCGGCTTCCGCTGGAATGAGCCGGTCAGCGGTGCCTGGAGCCGGCGCCTGTCGGAGCGGGAGGCAGCGCTGCTTCCCTTCCCGGTGGTGCCCGTGGATGGTGATCAGCAGCGCCGCTCTGCCTGAGCAGCCCACTGGTTTTGCTTCATCTCTGGGAAGGTGAAGCGTTGCTTTGGCTCATCGGATCAATCCAGAGCCATGGTGTGGATGAAGCTTCGAGGTTGTGCGCGATGACTGTTTCCGCTCGCGGACACCCACGCCATCCCCCCCACCTGCATCAGCGCGTGCAGCGCTGGCAGGACACACGCACCTGGGCTCGGTTGATCCGTGAAGCCGAGGCCCTTTGGCACGTGGATGTGCGCGACCTGCGCCGCCTTGGCGCTCTGGAGCTGTCCCAGCTGCTGGAGGAGGTGCCGCCGCCCCTGCGTCCGCGGGTGAATCGTTGGCTGGCCTGCTACCGGGTGCATACCCGGCTGCAGTGAACG
>VGPP01000201.1 GCA_016882585.1 Cyanobacteria bacterium M_surface_7_m2_037 | reverse complement strand
GGGGTGGAAGGCGCCGCTGGTTTCCCAGGCCTGCTGCCAGCGCGCTTCAGTGCCCACCGGGTCGTAGGTCTTGGGCAGGGCGTCGGTCACGGGCGCAGGAACAGCCAATCGGGCCATGCTCGCAAAAGGTGGCCGGAGCCGGGATGATGGGCGCGCTGATCAGCGCCATGGCCCCGCTTCCCGCACCCCGACAGAGGCCACGGCGGCGCAGGGGTCTCCTACTGGCTGCGGTGAGCTGCCTCGGCCTGGCCGGCTGCAACGGCAGGTTCGAGCTGCCGTATGTGCTGTATCTGGCCATCGGAACCAACAACGATCAGGCCATCGATGCCGAGCTGATGGAAGAAACCCAGGGGCGCCTGGGAGTATTGGAACTGGGGTATCGCCAGATCCACCCGGAGAGCCAGTTTCAATTCGGGCTCTACCCCGAAGCGATCATTAGCAACGCTCTCAAGCGGCGCAACAGAGCCGGATTGGGACCGGATCTGATCTTTGTGAATGGAGATACGGCGCTGCGCATGCTGGCCAGCGGTGTGGTGAACCCCTTCCCCGCCACCGCCACACAGCTGAACCAGTTCGACCCGGACGACCTCGATCGCATCCGCAACAGCCGCGGTCAGCTGGCGGGCCTGCCGACGGTGCTGCACACCCAGGTGGCCTGCTTCAACCGCAATCGCCTGCCCAATCCACCCACCACCGTCACGGAGCTGCTGGCCGCCAGCGCGAGCGGACATCCGGTGGGCCTCACCGTGGAGCCGTACGGCCTGTTCTGGACCCTCGGCAGCCTGGGGGCGTTGGCCGGTATCGAGCAAGCGGTGGCCGGCCAGCAACCATCCGCCGCCAACACGCAGCGCATCGAGGCCTGGCTGGCCTGGCTGCAGAACGCCAGTACTCAACAACGGGTCACCTTCTTCAGCGATCAACAATCGGCACTCAGCGAGTTCATGGCTGGCCGGCTCGACTGGATTCCCTGCAACAGCATTTCGCTGCCGCGGCTCCGCAAAAAGCTGGGCCCCAATCTTGGGGTGAGCCCCCTCCCCAGTGGCGCTGACGGCAGCCCCCCCAGCCCGGCGAAGCGCATCCGCGTGCTTGCCCTCGGCAGCAGCTCCAGCGCCGCTGGCCGCGCCCGTGCCATCAACTTCGCAAACTTCAGCGTGAATCCCCTGATGCAGCGGTCGGTCACGATCGGTGCCCAGACGGTGCTGCCGGCCAACCGCTTCGTGAAGGTCCCCGTGCAGAGCTCAACGGTGCTGGCAGCCCTGAACCAAGCCAATCAACAAAGCGATCGGCTCAGTTTGATCGTGAAACAGATCCACTACGACGATCCCCGCATTGCAAAGTCGCAGGCGCTGATCACCGAGCTGGTGTTTGGAGAGGTGAGCCCCCGCTCAAGCGCCCAGGCCCTGATCAAGATGCTGAGGACAAAGCCATGAGAGCCCTGCTGCTGGAGGTGTTCGGCTGGCTTGGCTACCTGGAACGGCCCACGGTGTTGGTGCAGCTGCTGGTGGTGGCTGGCCTGGTGCTCGCAGCGCGCGCCGTGCGACGGCGCCGGCTGTTCCCCAGGCTTCCACGCCAGGCCGTCACACCGATCGCCTTGAGCCTGCTGCTGGCCTGCGCACTCAGCCTCTCTGCGGCGGGGCTCCCCTATGCCTTTGCAGGGCAGCTGGGGGTGATCTGGCTGGGCTGGTACGGGCTGAACCTTCTCCGCGGCGGGCTGCTGCGTTGGCTGCCGGAGGAGCGGGTGCATCAACTGGAAAGCCGCCTGCTGAGGCCGACTTACCTGGTGATCGCCGCCTTGCTGTTGATCAGCACGGTGGACAGCCTGCGGGATCTGGCGGTGGCTCCCCTCGGCGAGCTGTTCGGGGTGGCGATCAGTGCCGGCAAGCTGTTCCAGGCGCTGGTGGTGATCTATCTGGTGCTGGTGGGCTGCGGCCCGCCAGCGGCAGGCCTGGCCTGGGTGCTGCAG
>VGPP01000200.1 GCA_016882585.1 Cyanobacteria bacterium M_surface_7_m2_037 | reverse complement strand
GGTGCTCATCGCGGGCCCGTGCACAGCAGGGGTGATCCCAAACATCCTGAAGCACACCAGCCTGTGCCATCCGTTGCCTGGATTTGACACCGATGCACGGCGCCAAAGCACAGCTGGGGCAAACGTTGTGGGCAGAGATCCCACCCGCCCATGCTCCGCATCCATGGCAACCGCGAAAGCCTGCTGGCCGCGCTCACCAATCACTGGCTCGATCAACAGTTCCTTCGCTATGCAGGGGAAACCATGCGCGCATCGCGTGTTCAGGCCTGTTGCTTCTCTGCTGATCGCCCTGGCACTGGGTCCGGCGCAGGCAACACCCCTGCAGTGCTCGGGGATTGAGCTGGTGTCGCTGCTGAAGCTCAAGCCGAGGCCGCTGTTTGAGCTCCGCTACGCCAGCCCTTACAACTTCCTGGGCACCATGCTCTACCCGCAGCTGGATCCGCAGCTGCGCTGCCCGGTGGCCCTGGCACTGCAGCAAGTTCAGGACGACCTGGCCGCCCAGGGGCTCGGCCTGAAGGTGTGGGATGCCTACCGGCCCCTCGCCGTGCAGCAGGCGATGTGGGATGCGATCCGCGATCCGCGCTATGTGTCCGACCCGGCGGTGAACGCTGGCCGCCACACCCGTGGCACCGCTGTGGACGTAACGCTGGTGGATCGGCGCGGCAATCCACTGCCCATGCCCACCGATTTCGACGACTTCAGCGAAGCCGCCCACGTGGATGCAGCCGGCATCGCCCCCGAACGCGCCGCCAACGCCCGCCGCCTGCGCGAGGCGATGACGCGCCGCGGCTTTCAAGCCTTCCCAACCGAGTGGTGGCATTTCGATTGGAAAAACTGGACTGAGCTACCGGTTGTGGGGCGTTAAAACGCCCAACGTCCGCCATCCTGGATGGCATGAACGATCCCCTGGTGTTTGTGATCGCCCCAGCCGCCTCCCTTCCAGAGGGGGACGTGAGCTGGAACGATCTGCTCACAGCCCAGCGCCAGGGACCCGGCGGCGCCTTTGCCCTGCGCCTGTTCACCGCAGCCGGCACCGCCGCGGATCAGCTCACGCAGCTTCCCTGGGAGGGTGCGCTGGAACCGCTAGGCGGCGGCCAGCAGCGCCGGCTGATCTGTGATGCGGTGGTGCCCCAGTTCGACCCGCGCAGCAATGCCATCGGGGTGTATGGCCGCAACGACGAGGCCGATCGCTATCGCTGCCTCGATCGCTTTCCCTTGCTGGACGCCAACAACGAAACCTGCTGGTTTTATCCCACCCACGACGGCTCCTTTCTCAGCTGGGAGCGCGCCCTGGCCATCACCCTGGAACCTGGGATGGTGGCGGCAGAAGCCCAGCCCCAGGCGCCCACCCACTACGAGCGCAGCGAACTCAAACTGCTCTGGAGCCTCCTCGCCGACGACGTGAGCCTCACCTGCGTGGGCCTCACCTATGGCGGCCAGCGCATCGAATGGCCCCAGACCCACAGCCGCCCGGAGCCGATGGCTACCTGGAGCCTGTTCACCGTCGACACCCAGGCCGATGTGGCCCTCACGGTGCAGGCGTCGCAGACGGTGTTTCTGGAAACGGGCAACGATCCGATACTGGAGCCATGAGCCTCGTTCTCGGCAAGACTGAACTCGACGCCATCGCGGCGGCATGCCGGGATCATCTGGTGCGATGACTAGCTCAGCGGCTACAACGATCCGCCAGCGGCTGGACGCGCTCAAGCCACAGGTTTTGGCGTTGGCCACTCGCCATGGCGCCTCCAACCTGAGGGTCTATGGATCCATCGCCACCGGCCATGAGCATGCCGACAGCGACCTTGACCTACTGGTTGATCTCCCTGAGGAGCAATCCCTATTGGGGGTAATCAGTCTTCGCCAAGACCTAGAAGACCTGCTGGGCTGTTCCGTGGACGTGACGGAAGCCGAAACCCTGCACCCCCTGATTCGTGCCGAGATCCTGGAGCAGGCCCTGGCGCTGTGAAGAAGGACCGCCTCTACCTCGAAAGTATTCG
>VGPP01000199.1 GCA_016882585.1 Cyanobacteria bacterium M_surface_7_m2_037 | reverse complement strand
CCGCGATCCCCCTGCAGCAGCACCACAAAGCGCAGCTGCCCGAGCAGCTCGCTGCTGAGCTTGAGCCGGGTGAGCAGCTCCGCCGATTCGAGCACCAGGGCCACGGCGCCGGAATCGGCGGCGATGTAGCGCAGATCCTCCACCGGGGCACCGCTGCCCCGCACCGCATCAGCCGCCCCGAGCCGCATCAAGCCCTGATCAGCCACCAGCCAGCGGGGGCTGTTTTCCGAAAACAGCGCCACCACATCGCCAGGCTTCACGCCAAGGGCGGCGAAGCCGGCGGCGGCCTGCTCGATGCGGGCGTTTAGATCCCGAAAGCTGAGCTGTTCGGGCGGCTTGGCATGGGGCGCATCAAGGGCCGTGGCATCGCCATGGCGTTCCGCCAGCCGCGGCCAGAGCTGCTCCAGACCGCTGAGATCACGCCAATCGGGCCGTTGAGCCAGGGCCTGCTGATCGCGGCGGCTGCCGCTCCAGCGGATCTCAGCGGTGGGCATCGGGATCAGGAGAGTGGCCCCGGTCTTACCACCCCTGAAGGGTCTCCTGGGGGGTAGGGGGGCGCAGCCGCAGGCCAAAGCGCTGGCTGAAGCACTGGAGCAGCCGCGGCCGCAGGGCTGCCGCCGTGAGCTCCGGCCGCCAATCCAGCAAACGCCCCACGGGCCGATCGGCGATGCCGCAGGGCACCACCTGAGCAAAGCCAGCCAGATCGGCCTCCACATTCAGCGCCAGCCCGTGCTGACTGATCCAGCGCCGGGCTCCCACCCCGATCGCCGCCAGCTTGCGGCCTTCCAGCCACACGCCGGTGAGCCCCTCGATGCGCTCACCCCGCAGCCCCAGCTCAGCCAGCAGATCGATCACCACCCCTTCGAGCTCTCGTAGGTAGAGGTGGAGATCGGCGCCGTGGCGCTGCAGGTTGAGCACCGGGTAGAGCACCAGCTGGCCGGGGCAGTGGTGCGTGACCTCCCCGCCGCGATCGATGCGGAAGAGGGGTGCCGGGGGATCGGCAGGATCAAAGCCCAGGAAGGCTTCATCGGCGCCGCGGCCCAGGGTGTAGCAGGGCTGATGCTCCAGCAGCAGCAGGGCATCGGGGCCGCTGGGATCCGCCAGCAACCGCTGCTGCAGCTGCTGTTGCCAGCTCCAGGCCAGGGGGAAGGGAATCAGCCCCGCCGGCTCAAAACAGATTGCATCGGCTGTGGTGGAAATCACGCACCGTTCCTAGCGTTCAACTGAGCCCATCGCCCAGGAGGCAAGGGATGAAGCTGTTGATCCACGGCCGCAATCTGGAGGTCACTCCAGCCATCCGCGACTACACCGAAGACAAGCTCAAGCGAGCGATCGGGCATTTCGACGGCATGGTGAAGGAGGCGGACGTGCATCTCTCGGTGGCCCGCAACCCGCGCGTGCCCCAGCAGACCGCCGAGGTGACCGTGTTCGCCAACGGCACCGTGATTCGCGCCCAGGAACGCAGCGAAAACCTCTACGCCAGCATCGACCTGGTGGCCGGCAAGCTCACCCGCCAACTGCGCCGCTACAAAGATCGCCACGACGATCACCACCACAGCCCGGGCCACCACGCCACCACCACCCCGAGCCTGGCGGAGCTCCCAGGCCAGGATGTTGTGAGCGAATCGCTGCTGGAGGGCAAGGAAGCCACCCTGCCCAGCCGTGGTGTGCGCCGCAAATACTTCGCGATGCCGCCGATGAGCATCGACGACGCACTGCATCAGCTCGAGCTGATCGACCACGATTTCTATCTGTTCCGCGATGCAGCCAGCGGTGAACTCCAAGTGGTGTACCGGCGCAACCACGGCGGCTTCGGCGTGATCCAGGCCAAGGGCTGAGCCTCCCTCCAGACTGGGGCCCGAATCGCAGGGCCCCAGCCCCTTTCGCTTGCGCGACCTTCCCGATCTCGCTCCCCTGATCGATCACGCTCTGCTGGATCCCCACCAGGGAGCGGAAGCCGTGCTGCGCTGCTGCGATGAAGCGCGCCATTTCGGCTTTGC
>VGPP01000198.1 GCA_016882585.1 Cyanobacteria bacterium M_surface_7_m2_037 | reverse complement strand
TTCAGATCTACAGACCCGATCTAGCGAGCTACCTGCCGCAGCTGAGCAAGCCTGAAGTGCTGGAGGCCCGCGACCGTATCCCTACGGCCATTGCCGTGCTGAGCGGCCAGCGCAATCGCCCCACAGCGCTCCCTTTGCTCCGCGAGAAGGTGGAAGCCAACCGCGAACAGGGACTCGGCACGGGTTTCTTCTATCTCGAGAGCCTCTGGAGCCTTGGGCCGGAATCCCCCAGCGAACGGATCACAGGCCTGAAGCAGCTGCTGCCAGCCCAGAACACGCCATCAGCGATCACGCCTGCACGCGATCCCAGCGCGGCGGCACCACCGCAAGCGCCACCGCCACTGCCATGGCCCCAGCCGCCCCTTGCGCTAACCCTTCCCTGAACGGCACGGCTTGCCAGAGAGCCCATCGAGCGGTACAAATGTATTGACAACCACTCGCCCCTCCGGTGCCCGCAGGATCCCCTGAACCGCTCACCCCTGCCCAGCAGGAGCTGTACGACTGGCTGGCGGGCTTCATCGGACAGCATCGCCACAGCCCCTCCATCCGCCAGATGATGGAAGCGATGGGGCTGCGATCCCCGGCGCCGGTGCAAAGCCGCCTGCGCCATCTGCAGCAGAAAGGTTGGATCACCTGGCAGGAAGGTCAGGCACGAACCCTGCAACTGCTCGGCAATCTCACCCCCGGCATCCCCGTGCTGGGCGCCGTGGCCGCCGGTGGCCTGGTGGAAACCTTCGACGACGTGAGCGAACGCATCGACCTGGCGCCCGTGCTGGAGACCCGCGGCCTGTTTGCACTGACCGTGAACGGCGACTCGATGGTGGATGCCCACATCGCCGATGGTGATGTGGTGCTGATGGAACCAGTGCCAGAGCCCAGCCGTCTGCGCGAGGGAACGATCGTGAGCGCGCTGGTGCCTGGCAGCGGCACCACCCTCAAACACTTCCACCGCGATGGACGCCAGGTGCGACTGGAACCCGCCAACCCGGCCTATGAGCCCATCGTGCTCGACGCCGAACAGGTGACGGTGCAGGGAAAATTGGTGGCGGTGTGGCGCCAGGTTTAAGCGGCGATCGCCCCAGCCCCCCTGCGGTGTAAGCTCTTTGCATCGAAACGGCGGGCCGCAAGGCCAGTTCGGGATGCCAGACCCGACCAGCGTTTTGATCCAATCGGGGCCTTAGCTCAGCTGGTAGAGCACTTGCATGGCATGCAAGGGGTCAGGAGTTCGAATCTCCTAGGCTCCACTTTGAAAGCTCAGGCGCTGGCCTGGGCTTTTTTGTTGTGAGCGCAGCTGCAGCCAGCCTGTTGCCAGGGCAGCACTTGAGCTCACAGCCCGACACGGATGCGCTCGTGCTGAATCGGCTTGGTGATCTCAGTTTCCACCTCGCCATCAACACTGGCATCCACGCTGCCACTCACCTGCGCCTGGACCACACCGCTCACGGCCACATCACCGGCCACGGTCGCACCCACAGCACCGGTGATGTCAGCACGCAGAGGCTTCTGCAACTGCGGAACCGTGACCGCAACAGGATCCGCCAGCTGAACGCCCTGCGGCAACTGCACTGTGGCTTGTAACGGCTGAGTGCGGATGGGGGCATCGATACCAGACACCGTTGCACTGACAGGCAGGGGGCGATCCAACGACAACTGAACGCGAATCGGGCCCTTGAGCACGGTTTCATCATCTGTTGCGATCACCCACCCCAACAAACCAGTGGAGATCACCAGAGCCAGGGGCCAGCGCAGCACGGTGAGCACGTGCAACAGCAGTTGAGCGCGCGGACCCAGCTCCCCACCAACAGGCCGAGACATCACGAGGTGATCCCAAAGACAAGAGATCGGTACATCACGAACACTTTTGCGCAGGTAGCCGTTGCTACACTTTTTCCACGTTCATCCCCTCGTGGGACGCACGCCTTGGCAGCAGGGAACGGGGCTGCCAGCTTGAGGCCACCGCCATGAACACCCTCGCCCTCATCCGCGCGCAGATCCTGAAGGCCCAGCGCCTGCACCA
>VGPP01000197.1 GCA_016882585.1 Cyanobacteria bacterium M_surface_7_m2_037 | reverse complement strand
CCTCAGCCGGCAGCCACCCATGGCGAGGCGAGCCCGATCCTGGGCTTGGAAGGCCTGGAATACCGCATGGGCGGCTGCTGCAGCCCCCTGCCCGGAGAAGCGATCGTGGGCACCGTGGCCCTCGGCAACCACGGCATCACCATCCACCGCAACGACTGCTCCAACCTCGGCTCGGTGCCGGCGGAGCGGCGTCTGCCGGTGCAGTGGAATCCCACAGCGGCTGAGGTGATGCCGCGCCGCTACCCCGTGCAGCTGCGCATTGAGGTGCTCGATCGCGTGGGCGTGCTCAAAGACATCCTCACCCGCCTCTCCGATCACCGCATCAACGTGAGCGATGCGCGGGTGCGCACCAACCCCGGCAAACCGGCGCGCATTGATCTGCGGGTGGAGCTGCAGAGCGCCCACCAGCTGCGTGACACCCTCGATCAGATCCGTTCGATGGCGGATGTGCTCGACATCGCCCGCACCGGCATCGGCTCCTGAGCATGCGCAGCAAGGCCCTCGCGGCACTGCCGGTGTGGCTGGGCCTGGGGCTGTTGCTCGGTGTGCTCGAGCGGCCTTACCAGTGGCTCTCACAGCTTGGCTTTGAGCTGCAACAGCGCCTCTGGTTGAAGTCCGGCGGCTTCAGCTGGGCTGGCGCGGCTTTGGTGTTTGTGGGAGCAGCGCTGCTGATCTGGCTGGCCTGGGGGCCGCTGGCCACCGGTCGCGGCGGTGGGCTCACCCCGGCGCTGGCGTTGCAGCAGGGGGCCGCGGAAGCGGCGATGGAGGAGCGCCTCAGCCTGCGCACGCAGCTTCGGCGCCTGCCGTTGATGGTGCTTACCCATCTGGCAGGGATGAGCGTGGGGGTGGAATCGCCCTCCGCCAGCCTCGGGGCTGCTGTGTTGCTGGCGCTGCGGCGTCGCTGGCCGCAGTGCAGTGCCTGGGCCGGCATGCCCTTGCCGCTGTTCACCGCCATCGGGGCTGGTGCCGGCCTGGGCGCAGCGTTTCGCTCCCCGCTGCTGGGGGTGACCTACGGCATCGAGGAGCTCAGCCGCGAGAAGGGGCTGCCCCTGGTGCTGCCCACCCTGTTGCTGGCCGGCAGCGGTGCGCTGGTGGCGTCGCGGTTGGGGCAGCCGGCCCGGCTGGCGGGGTTGGAGTTCGGCGTGCTGCCAGGCCATCTGTGGGGATGGGCGCTGATGATCACCGTGGTGGGAGCGCTGCTCGGCGCCCTGTTTGTGCGCCTGTTGATTCCCCTGGCTGCCTGGTTTGGGCGGCGGCTGCGCGCGCAGCGCCTGCTTACCGCCGTGGTTGTGGCCGTCCTGCTCACGCTGCTGGCGCTGCTCAGCGGGGGGCTCAGCCTCAATGATGGTTCTCTCACGCTGGCTGCAGAGCTGCAGGGCGAGCCTGGTGGCACGGCTGCAACGTTGCTCTGGCGCTATCTCGCCGCGCTGCTGAGCATTGCCGTGGGCACCCCCGGCGGCCTGATGCACGCCAGCATGAGCCTCGGATCGCTGCTGGTGGCACCGCTGCGCTCCCTGCCGCCTGAGGCCCAGGCTCAGCTCGCGGCCATCGGTGCCGCCGCCCTGTTTGCGGCTGCCAATCGCACGCCGCTGTTTTGCGCACTCTTCGTGTTCACCCTGCAGGGCGATCCGCAGCTGCTGGTGCCATTGCTGCTGGCGAGCGCCATCAGCGCGGCCGTGGCGGAGCCCCTGCGGCCGATTACCTGGAATGAGGCTCAGGTTCAGGCCGCCAGGGTTCCTGCATCGTCAGATCCAGGGCCGTCGGGTTGCCATGGTGACTGCCGTGAACCCTGTGATTGATTCGATGAACGATCGGGGCTTGCCTCCCGGCGCATCGTTCTGATCCCCCCACACGGCGTGCTGGTGGTGGCCTGCACTACAGCTGCCTGCGCTGCCCGCTCCTACGACGGGCTGATGTTGCTGCCGATGCCATGACCTCCGAACAGGCCGCTCAACTGATCGACGACACCCTGGATCTGGTGCATCAGCGGTTGACGTTGTTGGCCCAGGGCGATCAGCCCAAGGC
>VGPP01000196.1 GCA_016882585.1 Cyanobacteria bacterium M_surface_7_m2_037 | reverse complement strand
GAAGGCCTGGGCTTTGAAGGTTCACCGCTCAAGCTGTTCTGGCGGGGCAAGCAGCAGCGCGATGCCGAGAAGGATCTGGCACGGCAGCAGGCCCGCGGCCGCTGATCATCTCGGCGTGCTGCAGCGCTGGATGCCGCTCTGATGGATTGGTTGCGTCAGATCCCCATCGGTCAATACGTCGATGGCACGGGTAGCTGGCTGCGGGATCTCGATCCGCGCCTGAAGCTGGCCTGGACTGTGGCCTTCCTGCTCACCCCGATCCTGGCGGGCCCCTGGTGGCGCCTGGCGCTGGTGGGGCTGTTGCTGCTGGTGACTGCGTGCAGCGGCCTGCCTTGGCGGATCTGGCGCCGCACGCTGCCCTTGCTGCTGGCGCTCTCGCTGCTGGTGGGCGTGCTGGCCACCTTCCTTCCGGCGGGCGGGGCCGATCCGGTGGCTGAGAACAGGCCACCCCAGGAGCTGCGCCTGGCTCCCGCGGATCAAGGCCAGCGCTGGGAGTTGTTGCGCTGGGGGCCGGTGCAGCTGGGCCCGCTGCCCTTCGGGCCGCTGGTGATCACGCGTCGCTCTGCCGAGCTGGGCCTCAACAGCGCCACCTTGCTGTTCACGGTGATTCACAGCGCCAACCTGCTCCTGCTCACCACGCCACCGGAATCGTTGGTGTGGGGCCTGAGCTGGTGCATCGCACCGCTGGCGCGGCTTGGGGTGCCCGTCGATCGCCTCGGTTTCACCCTGCTGCTGTCGCTGCGGTTTCTGCCCCTGGTGCAGGAGGAATTTCAGAACCTGCTGCGCTCGGTGGCCACCCGTTCGGTGAACCTGCGGAAGCTTGGTTTGCAGGGTTCGTTGGCGCTGGTGCTCGCCTTGGGGGAGCGCTTGCTGGCCAATGTGTTGCTGCGGGCTGAACAGGGGGCCGAGGCCTTGATGGCCAAGGGTGGCCGTTGGATTGCGCCGGCTCAGTTGTTGCGTGATCCGCTGCCCAGGCCAGCGCTGCAATGGCTCGGCGCCGTGGGCCTCGCGCTGTTGCTCGGTTTGCGGTGGAGGTACGGTGACGTCTGATTTGGTCACCGTCGGCACAGACCGCGTGAGCGCTGAGTGAGCACAGAGCGTTATCTCAATCACCCCACCTTCGGCTTGCTCTACCGCGTGGCGGAGGTGGGTGAGGGGCGCGATCTCTACGCCACGCTCTATGCCCAGCGCATGTTTTTTGTGGTGACGCTGCAGGAGCGCGGCGCGCAATTTGAGGTGATTCCGTTGATGGATGCCCGCCATCTGGCGGAGCAGAACCTGGCCCGCGCCCGCCGCGAAGGCCCTGAAGCCCACGCCCGCTGGCGTCAGTTGTTCGATCAAACCTTCATCTGATCAGTCGTGGTGCCTGAGTCAGCAGCCGAGCGCCTGGCGGCGATCCGCGCCCAGCTGTCCGCCTCCACTCAGCTGCTGGCGGTGAGCAAGGGCCATCCCGCCGCGGCGATCCGTGAACTGGCCGGGCTGGGCCAGCGCAGCTTCGGCGAAAGCCGGCTGCAGGAGGCCTCTGCCAAGCAGGAGGAGCTGGCTGATCTGAGCCTCGACTGGCATTTCATTGGCCGCCTGCAGGCCAACAAGGTGCGGCCGGTGCTGCAGCGCTTTGCCTGGCTGCACTCCGTGGATTCCCTGGCCCTGGCTGAACGGGTGGCGCGGATTGCTGGTGAAGAAGGGGTGTGCCCCAAGCTGTTGCTGCAGGTGAAGCTGCGGCCCGATCCGGCCAAGGGTGGCTTTGTTCCGGAGGAGCTGCACCAAGCCTGGCCCCAGCTGCGGGCTCTGCCCTCGGTTCAACTGGTGGGCCTGATGACGATGGCGCCCCTGGGCCTTGCTGCAGAGCAGCGCCAGAGCCTGTTTGGCGATTGCGCGGCCCTGGCTCGGGAGCTCGGGCTTGACCAGCTTTCGATGGGAATGAGCGGCGATTGGCCAGAGGCCGCAGCGGCCGGCAGCACCTGGGTGCGTATCGGCTCAGCCCTCTTCGGCCCGAAACCCTTGTCACCGCCCGCGTGGGACGCTATCTAGGT
>VGPP01000195.1 GCA_016882585.1 Cyanobacteria bacterium M_surface_7_m2_037 | reverse complement strand
CGAAGCCGTGGTCGCGCAGGTATTCAGCGGTTTGGAAATCCTCGGGCAGCTTCTCGCGCAGGGTCTGCTCGATCACGCGGCGGCCGGCGAAGCCGATCAGCGCCTTGGGCTCCGCCAGGATCAGATCTCCGAGCATGGCGAAGCTAGCGGTCACCCCACCGGTGGTGGGGTGGGTGAGCAGCGGCATGTAGAGCAGCTCAGCCTGGCGGTGGCGTTCCAGTGCGCCCGAGATCTTGGCCATCTGCATCAGCGAGAGCATGCCCTCCTGCATGCGCGCGCCGCCGGAGGCGCACACGATCAGCACGGGATAGCGGCGGGCGGTGGCCTCTTCGATCAGACGGGCCAGCTTCTCGCCCACCACCGAGCCCATCGAGCCGCCCATGAAGCGGAAATCCATCACCCCCAGGGCCAGGGGCAGGCCCTCCACCCGGCAGAGCCCGGTGATCACACCATCCTTCAGCCCTGTGGCGCGCTGGGTGTCGCGAATGCGATCGGCATAGCTGCGCCGATCTTTGAAGGCCAGTGGATCCGTGGGGCTCAGATCGCTGTCGAGGGGCTCGAAGCTGCCCTCATCGGCGATCAGGCTGATGCGCTCCTCACTGAAGATGCGGTGGTGGTAGCCGCAGCCGCCGCACACGCTGGCATTGGCGGCCAGATCCTTGCGGTACACCACGAGTCCACACTCGGGGCATTTGCTCCACAGGCCGTCGTCCTCATTGACCTCCTGGGCCACACGCACGGCTGGAGCAGTTTTGCGGCGATCGGCGAACCAGTCGAACAGCGACATCGAGCCAGCGGTGTCCGCAACTACAGATCAGACCATTAAAGGGCGCCCCAGCCCAGCCAGAGGCTGAAGCGTTGCAGCCAGAAGCTGTTGCCGGCGCACCACAACGCCAGCCCCCCGGCGGCAAGAAAGGGGCCAAAGGGGAAGGGTTGACCGCGCTTGAGCTTGCCGCTCAGCAGGCCGATCACGCCCAGCAGGGCACCGCCAAACACCGAGAGCATCACGGTGAGGCCGAGGCCTTTCAGGCCGAGCCAGGCGCCCAGCATCGCCGCGAGCTTCGCGTCACCCAGGCCAAGGGCCGGCTTACCCAGCAGTTTTTGAGCCAGGGCGCTGGTGGCTTCAAAGCCCAGCAGTCCGGCACTGGCCGCCAGCAGATGCCAGAGCAGCAGGCTGCGGCCCGGTGCATCGCCCTGGCTGAAACCGGCGATGGCGCTCACCACCAGACCGAGCACCACTCCCCAGCGGCACAGGGGCTCCGGCAGCCAGAGCTGATCGAGATCAATCAGCACCATCGGCAGCAGCAGGCCGATCAAGAGCCACCCCGCCAGCACTACCAGCCAGGCGGGCGAGCCCGGCAAGCTGGAGCCAGAAGCACTCACCGCTTCTGTTGCCGCCGTAGCGGCCACAAACAAGCCCGAGCACAGCAGCTCCACCGCTGGGTAGCGCACGGCGATGGAGCTTCCGCAATGGCCACAACGGCCCCGCAGCAGCAGCCAGCTGATCACCGGCACATTTTCAAACCAGCGCAGCGTGGTGCCGCAGTGGGGGCAGTGGCTGCGGGGCTTCACCACCGATTCCTGGCGGGGTAGGCGCCAGGCCACCACATTGAGAAAACTGCCGATGCAGGCCCCCAGCAGGGCGGCCAGCAGAGCGAGCTCAGGAGAAACAAGAGGCTGCATCAGCCGCGCAACGGAGATCGGGAGGAGCGGCCGCGCCCACTGCGGCCCCGCAGCAGCTCCAGCGGGATGAACTGTTCGTCAGGCAGCAACACCGGCAGCTCGAACACCACACGCCCTTGACCACCTTGAGCCTGGCTGATCACCACTCCCAGAGGGTCTGGAAGGGTGGGAGAGCATTCGAGAAAGTGGAAATAGATGCGCCGGGCCACGGCGATCACCTCCGCGCTGTTGATCCGATCCCAGCGTGGTTGCGGCGTTAACGCCTGCACAGAAGAACCCACCGCCCCCCGAATCACAAAGGATGGGGAGGCCGGTGGGTTGTTGCGCCGGGGAATCCCGGTGCGTTCGGGCTGAGG
>VGPP01000194.1 GCA_016882585.1 Cyanobacteria bacterium M_surface_7_m2_037 | reverse complement strand
CCCCAGCTGTTGATCGC
This sequence comes from Cyanobacteria bacterium M_surface_7_m2_037, assembly GCA_016882585.1. Lineage (GTDB taxonomy): Bacteria > Cyanobacteriota > Cyanobacteriia > PCC-6307 > Cyanobiaceae > Vulcanococcus. Next base: position 2,039 of record VGPP01000194.1, on the reverse strand, counting down.
CTTGAGCTGATGGTCGCTGGCACCGCTGAGGGCTTCACCGTGGGCGCGGAGCACCGATGCCTTGTCAACGCTGTGGCCATGGGCGGCTGCCAGATCCACGATGTCGTCCATGCCGGTGGCGGCATGGAGCTTCTGACGCAGATCCGCATCGGCATCAGCCTTTGAGAGGAACGCCTTCAGATTGGCAACAGACACAGCAGCAGGGCGGGGATCTGGCAGCGATGCTGTCAGACGGGTGGCCCTCCAGCCAAGAGCGGCTCCACCAACACAGCTGTTCCGTAGCAGAGCACCTCGGTGGCACCTGTGGAGCCGGTCTCCACCGTGGAGCCGTCGTAGCGCATGCCCACGATGGCGTTTGCCCCCAGCTGACGGGCGTGATCCACCATCTCCTCGTAGGCCTGCTGGCGCGTTTGCTCGCACATGGCGGTGTAGGCGCCGATGCGACCGCCGATCATCGTTTTCAAGCCACCGAGGAACCCCTGCAGCAGGGTTGGTGAGCGCACCACAATGCCGCGTACCACGCCACGGGTTTCCAGGATTCGGTAGCCAGGCAACTCAAAGGTGGTGGTGACCGGGAGTGGGCGACTCATAACACCTGGTGCGAACGAATTTGCAGATCAGAGCGCTCCACACCGAGGAGCAAAGCACTGCTGGAGCCGGCCTGAATCTCCACGCCTTCAGGGGTCGACAGCACCGCATCAATGGCGGCAGAGAAACGCACTCGATCGCCGTCGGGAACGGAGAAATCATGAATTGTTTTGGAGCCTCGGCTCACAAAGAAGACATCTCCGCCTGAGCCACCCCAGAGCTGATCCACACCGCGGCCAGGTCGTATCCGATCGTTTCCGGCATCACCCCAGATCTGATCATCCCCGGCGAAACCCTTGAGCCGATCGTTGCCCTGCGCGCCATAGATCACTTCATCGAGATGAGAGCCAATGATCAGATCAGGCTGCACACCGCCCGAGAGAGGCAGACCAGGCACACCGCGGGCGATACCGATACCATTTTTCGCAAACTCAATCTGAAAGAAGTTGTTCGTGAGATTGTCGCGGAACTGGTTATACACATTGCGATGGCCAGCACCGGCACCCGGTTCGATCGTCAAGTCCTGAGCGAGGGTCTTCACCTGCTTCGTCCACCCCTGTGGCAACTCGGCATCGAGGAAAGCAGCCACCGGATCCTCGGCATAGGCCGTATCAACCGATCCCACGATGAACACATTGCCATTGGGATCACGGGCAAAGCAGTATTCGATCAATTCACCCGATGCGTCGCGAGCAGCGAAGGTTTGCGGCTGATTTTTATCATTGATCACCAGCTGAATGCTTCCAGGAGGCGCAGGCGCCACCAAAGCAGCTGAATAGCGTGTTACCCCAGGATCATAATCATTTTTGTTAAACGGCTCAATGGCCATGTAGTTGAAGGTGTTGTAGAGCCAGGTGTACCCTTGGCTATCGGTGATGTACTCATACTCACCATCGGGGAGCAAGGGGCTACTCAGAAAGGGCCCCGTAAACAGCGGCGTGCGCAAACCTGTATTGAGGCTGTAGCCCGAATCGGGCACATAGGCTTCAAAGGCCGAATCAGGCAGCGGGTTATACCCTTCCGGGTAGGGCTCATAACCAACGTTCACGTACACCTCAACGGGCCCATAGCCAGCCTTATTGAGGTTGCCCATGTAGATGAGCTCAGTGGTGCCAGCCATAGTCACCTGATGTGGGGCCAAGAACGGTTTTAGGCACAGAGGCGATGAAAAATGCAGACCAGCGCAGATGCCTTCAGGTTTGCGCGCGTTCCAGGCAAACCAAACAGCTCGAACAGACGCTGTTGAACAAAACATGAAAGGGGCCTTCCAGCCCCCATGGATCATTTGGTTGATAAGGCTGATCTCACCCCATCTCCCTTAATAGGGTCAGGCGGCCACAGGGGCGGTCTGACGGGAGAAACGAACGATGTTGTTCGCTGTTACGTGTTTGCTCTCACCGAGCAGGCTTCAGTCACCCTCCTCATGCCCCGTCGAAACCATTGCAGCCCCG
>VGPP01000193.1 GCA_016882585.1 Cyanobacteria bacterium M_surface_7_m2_037 | reverse complement strand
AGCGATCGAACAGAGGAAGCTGATGCCAAAACCAGGCCCGCGTTTGTTGGGTGCCAGCCGGTAGCCCACGCCATAGGCCACGCGGCCGCCCACCCAGATGAAGCCCAACAGCGAAGCCCAGGTTTCGCTGCCCATCAAGGCCGCCAACCAGAACACCGGCAGGAAGAACACCAACTGCTCGAGGGTGTTCTGCTGCACCCGCAGCGCACACTCAAACGGCTCAGGGCCTGTCATCGCCGGCGGCAGCACCTTGTGCTTTACCCGCGCCTGCCCCACGGCCATCGCTGTGCCCTGGTAGGCGATCAGAGCCGCAAGGCTCACGACAGCCGGCAATGCAGGAACGCTCATCACAATGGAGGTGTTGGCCCTGCGTCATAGCGCAAGGGCCAAAGCGGAATGGATCAGCGCCCGCACATGGCCCGCAGTTCCTGCCAAGTGCCGGTTGGCTCCGGTTGCTGAGCGTCTGGGAAGCTCGCCGCAATCATCGCGGCCTCTGCTGCCAGCACCGCGGTGTAGCAACGCCACAGTTTGCGGGATTCGGCCCAGTTCTTGAGCGTGTGAGATCGCTCGAGGGCTGCACGGCAGGCCGGGGCACTGCCCGAAGCGCTGCAGCGCTGGGCCTGCTGAGTGAACGCCGAGAGATCCTGTGCCGCCGCTGCAGACCCCAGCAGCAGCGCAGCGAAGAGAAGCAGCCGCATCAACAGGACAAGCTCCACCAACCCATAGGACACAGGCGCCCTGAACACAACAAAGCCCGGAGCTGAAGGCCCCGGGCGTTTGCCTGCTCAGCTGATCTGCCCGCGGATTGGGGCCAGCGTTGCAATCGTGATGCTTGTGAACAACCTCGATCAAGGGATCAAGGTGTGAGCTCTTTGGTTGTGGGGCGGAGCTGCCGGCGCTGGCACCTGGGGCCAGGTGTCTAGGGGGACGTCCCACTGAGTCCGGGGCACCTCAAGCGGCGCGGTGGACGGCGCGATGGTCGCGCACGGGGGACATCAGAGATCCGTTGAGAGTGTTGGAGCAGGGGCCGGATCGTCAGCGCGCTCCTATCTGGTGCTCAGGGGGGGTGTCGTCCATCAATGGCGCCTCCGAATCCCGATGAGCACACGATGGACCGGCATGTGGGCGCTGGCAATGGGTGGAGCGGCATCGACATCGCTCTTCACCCAACGCAATCAGGATTCATGAAGCGACCTTCATGGGAGCAGCAGACTGCCCGCAAAGCCGGCTTCAGCTACCCGGAAGGCGAGATGACGTGCTCCAGCCGCTGTGAGCAGCGGTGGGCCAAGGAGTAACTCAGGTGGGGCCTTCAGCCTCACGCAGCTGATACAGATCGCGCCGGCGCTGCAGGCCGGTGGGAATGGCCTGGCGTGCCAGGCCCACCTGGCTCAGATCCAGCTGCGCATGGAGCACTTGCTCCCCCTCACCGGCTTCGGCAATCACCGCTCCCCAGGGATCCACCACCAGCGAATGGCCGTAGCTGGGATAGCCAGAACCCTGGGGCCTGGCGCTGGAGCAAGCGATCACAAAGCACTGGGTGTCGATGGCACGGGCCCGCATCACCAGATGCCAGTGCCGCGGACCCGTGGTGGTGTTGAACGCGGCGGGACAAGCCAACACGGTGCAGCCGTGGCGTTGCTGCATCAGCAACGCCAGCTCAGGGAAGCGGATGTCGTAACAGATCAGCAGGCCGAGGTTGGGAGGCTCCAGGAGATCGGTGCCAAGGGGATCGCCGGCGCCGCTGAGCACGGTGAGTGAGTCCCCGGCCGTGAGGCTGTCGGATTCGCGGAAGCAGATCCCGCCGGGCACATCCACATCAAACAAGTGCACCTTGCGGTGCTTCGCCAGCAGCACGCCACGGTGATCGATCAGCGTGGCCGTGTTGTAAGTGCGCCCGGCGTCGCCCTGCTCCGGAATCGAACCGGCGATCACCGCCACGCCATGGCGACGGGCCAGGCTCGCCACCATGGCCAACGAAGGCGAAGGACCCTGCGTGAGATCGGCGCCAGGCTCCGGGATCGGCTCGGCAAAGGCGGCAAAGCGATCCACCGCATAGGGGGCATTCCACA
>VGPP01000192.1 GCA_016882585.1 Cyanobacteria bacterium M_surface_7_m2_037 | reverse complement strand
AGCTGCGGGTGGTTTTAGCCAGCTCCGGCACCAGATTTTCTTTCTCCACCTGCACCAGCAGCTTCTGCATAGTGGCCGTGAGGCTGGAGATGCTGGCGGCATTGAGGCCGTTGAGGGTCATGCCCTCGCACACGGTGATCGCCGGGTTGCACTTGGGATCGGTGGGGCTGGGCGCATCGGCCGGCACGGCGCGCGGTGGTGCAATCAAAGCCACTACCGCCGAACCCCCAAGCAAAGACGGCTCTTGCACCTGGGCCAGCAACGGCATCGGCAGCCTGAGGTTCGGATCGTTGATCTCCACCTGAGCCACCACTGCATCGGAGGTGGTGGTGAGCTTGTCCACGGTGCCCACCAGAACACCGCGGTAGGTCACAGCCGAGCGATCCGCCAAGCCCGCCGCATCGGCGAAATTCACCTGAAACCGCCAGGTGCGGCTGGCGATGCTGACCCCCCGCAGCCACAGCCAGAACAGGCCCGCTCCAGCGAAGGCCGCAATCAGGGTGAAGCCAACAATCGCTTCTCGCACACTGCGGCGCATGGATCTCAGAGCTCCGCCGGCTGCATCGGTCCGCTGAGACTAGCGGTGCGGAACTGCAGCACATAGGGGTTGGTGGTGGTCTGGAAGTCGGCCACAGATCCCTCCCAGCGGAATAAGCCGTCGTACAGGAGCACCACCCGATCAGCCGACCGCAAAATTGTGCTCATCACATGGCTCACCACCACCGAGGTGCCGCGAGCCAGGTTGGTGGTTTGCACAATCAGATCCTCGATGCGGGTGCAAGCCACCGGATCCAGGCCGGCCGTGGGTTCATCGAACAGCAGCAGCGGCACCGTGCCATCGGGCTGGCTGGGGTCATCGATCACGGCACGGGCAAAGCTCACCCGTTTCTGCATGCCGCCGCTGAGTTCACCGGGATAGAAATCTTCCGTACCGGCCAAGCCCACGGCATCGAGCGCCGTGCCCACCCGCGAGCGAATCTCCGCTTCGCTGAGCCGGCTGAAACGATCGAGCAAAAAGCCCACGTTCTGCCGCACGGTGAGCGACGCCAGCAGCGCCGGGTTCTGAAACACCAGGCGCACATCGGGCGGATGGCGTTGATCCAGGCGCAGATACGTCTGCGGAACACCGTGGATCAACAACTCACCGGTTGTGGGTAACAACAAACCGGCCAGCAGGCGCAGGATCGTGGATTTACCCGCACCGGATGGGCCCACCACCGCCAGGCGCTCCCCGGGCTGAAGCACCAGATCCACGTCGCTGAGCACACTGCGGCTGCCCCAGCGCACGCTCACGTCGCGCAGTTCCACCACAGGTGCAGGCACCGGACTCTCAGACAGGCAACCGGGCCATCTTGGCGGTTTCTCCGTACAGTTCCAGCACTCTCCTGGGGTGATGCGCGCTCGAATGCCACGCAGCAGCCAGCGCAGCAAACCCAGGCCCAGCTGGGTGGGTCGCGGCGACCTGCGCCAGCAGGATCTGGTGAGCCGCTCGCGGCGGGCAGCCCGCTGGCTGCAGCCGGGGCTGGTGGTGAAGCGGTGGATGCTCACCTCAGGCATCGGCCTGCTGCTGGCGTTGCTCGGTGCAGCCGTCTGGGCTGATCTGCAACCGATCTATTGGTTGCTGCAATCGATCCGCTGGTCGCTGCAGAACATCACCCAGGTGTTGCCGCGGGAAATCACCGGGCCGCTGGTGCTGCTGGTGGGCGGTGGCCTGATCTGGCTGGGCCAGAGCCGCAGTTTCGGCACCATCCAAAAAGCGCTTGCCCCGGAAAAAGACACACTCCTGGTGGATGCCCTGGCCGCCAAGCGGCGGCTCAACCGCGGGCCCGCGATCGTGGCCATCGGCGGTGGCACCGGCCTCTCCACCCTGCTCAGCGGCCTGAAGCGCTACAGCAGCAACCTCACGGCGATCGTCACCGTGGCGGACGACGGCGGCAGCTCCGGGGTGCTGCGCCGCGAGCTCGGCGTGCTGCCCCCCGGCGACATCCGCAATTGCCTGGCGGCCCTGGCCACCGAGGAGCCGCTGCTCACCCGCCTCTTCCAATACCGCTTCCGCGCCGGCACCGGCCTGGAAGGGCACAGTTTCG
>VGPP01000191.1 GCA_016882585.1 Cyanobacteria bacterium M_surface_7_m2_037 | reverse complement strand
CCATTGTCCCTGGCGGCGAGGCGCGGATCGCTGGAGGGCGGTAGCTGCAGCTTCAGTTCCAGCCTTTGGCCGCCGCGTTCCACCGTGAGCACCAGTGGCTGCCCATCGGGGTGCAGGCGCACGCCGCGGATCACTTCGCCGGCCCGCCGCACGCCCCGACCATTCAGCGCCACGATCCGATCTCCGGGTTTGAGGCCGGCGGCGGCCGCTGCCGAGCCCGGTGCCACCTGCCGCACCCATACGCCGCTGGCATCGCTTTCGAGGTACGCACCCAGCCGGGCTCCTTGTGGGGCGGGCGCGCAGCCATCGGGGAGGGCAGGCCGGCGCAGGCTCAGTTGGCGTGTCAAGCCCAGGTCGTTGAGCTGGCTTGGCACGCCATCGCCACCCTCGAGATGCCCCACGCCGATCAGGGCCACCAACAGGGATGTGGGGTTGCGCCGGTGTGCTGCCGTGAGTTCTTCCGCCATGGCCCGATCGCGCAGCAGTTGGCTGTCGATGAAGCCCTGCAGATCGGCATCGCGGCCTGACCCAATCCCCATGGCCTGGTGCCCCCGCCAGCTGGCCTCCAGGCGCTGGCGATAGGCCGGGCTGGCGGGGCGCGGTTCACCGACGCCGCCGCGTTCAGCTTTGGATGTGGCCGCCAGACCCTGCTGGCGCACGCGCCGCACCAGGGCCGGTTCGGCATTGAGCGCCAGCAGCGGCACCCGCCGCAGCCGGGCCCAGTGCAACAGCGGCAGATAGAGGTTTGGGTCGTGCCCCCATACCGCGGGCCAATCCACCTCGCGCAGCAGGCCTCCCACATCGAGCTCGCCGCGGTTGAAGCGATCGAGCACCGGCTGGCGTGCCGCTGGAATCATCTCCAGGGCCAGGGTGAGCTGGCGCTCGCTGCTCAGCCGTTCCAGGGTGCCCAGCTGCCAGGCGTGGTCGTCCACGCTGGTGTGGATCTCCCCCAGTAGCAGCACCGCCAGCGTTTTGGCCTGCTGTTGCTGCTCCTGCTGCTGGCGCTGGGCGGCGGCCAGGGCTGTCTGGCAATTCAGCGGTGCCGGCACTGCCAGGGCGGGCCGCCCCCACAGCAGCGAGCCCAGCAGAACAGCACCAGCCCAGCTGCGGCCTTGCACCTCAGCCCCCGGCCTGCTTCGGTCGATACCCCGCCTTCTCCAGGGCCGCCAGGGCTGGAGCCACCTGGTCGCCCTGTAGCTCGATCACGCCATCCTTCACGGTGCCGCCGGTTCCGGCAGCGGCCTTCAGCTGTTTGAGCAGGGCCTTGAGCTCGGCTTCGGGGGCTTCCAGGCCGGTGATCGCCGTCACCATCTTTCCGCCCTTGCCCGCCTTGGTGCGCTGCACCCGCACTCGCTGCTGGTTCTTGGCTATGGGCTCCGAGGCTGGTGCACCGCGCTGGAGGCTCTCTGGTCTGCTGAATTCCTGCCAGCCGCCCTTGGCCATCGCGCTGCCGTTCGCTAAACCCAGTTCAGCGCATCACTGGCTCGCGCCGCCTCAGCTGCCGCCTCACGCGATGGATCTGCCTCCCCTGCAGCTGGAGATGGTGCGGTTCGGCCTGCAGGGGCAACCGGCGGCTGCGGAGTGCCGGCCCGCCGACAACCAGATCAGAGCGAGCTTGTCTGGCGTGTTGGTGGAGCCGGCAGAGCCCTGCCGGCGTGAAGCAGGCCGGATCCGCATCGATGAGCCGCCCGGCTGGCCGGCGCTGCCGCCGCCGCCAGTTCCTACGCTGCAGTGATTCCGCTCAGGCGCCGGTGACCAGCAGCGTTCCCCAGGTTGACCCCGCAGCCCTGGAGCTTGCCGCCAGGCCCAACAGCCTCGGGCGCTATGGCCAGTTCGGTGGTCAGTACGTTCCCGAAACGCTGATTCCCGCCCTGGCTGAGCTGGAGCAGGCCGCGGCTGAGGCCTGGAAGGATCCCTCCTTCACCGACCGGCTCAACCATCTACTGCGCACCTATGTGGGGCGCCCCAATCCGCTCTATGAGGCCGAGCGGCTCAGCGAGCACTACCGGCGGCCCGAGGGCGGCCCGCGCATCTGGCTGAAGCGCGAAGACCTCAACCACACCGGCGCCCACAAGATCAACAACGCCCTCGGCCAGGCGCTGCTCGCCCTGCGCATGGGTAAGAAGCGGATCATTGCCGAAACCGGCGCTGGCCAGCACGGCGTGGCCACCGCCAC
>VGPP01000190.1 GCA_016882585.1 Cyanobacteria bacterium M_surface_7_m2_037 | reverse complement strand
TTGCCGTCGGTCACTTTGAAGTCCTTCACGGTGCCGGTGGCATCGGCCTGGAGGGCGGCCACGAGATCAGCGGGGATGCGGTCGCGCACCCGGGTGACCCGCACCTTCGAGCCGATGGTGATGGCAGCCTGGGACATGTCCGGCGCGACGCAAAAGTGGCGCCAGGTTAGCCCCTGTCCTGCGGCCATCCGGCCCTCCGCCCCTCCCTGCCGCCATGGTTGCCAAACGGATCATTCCCTGCCTCGACGTGGCTGAGGGCCGGGTGGTGAAGGGGGTGAACTTCGTGGGCCTGCGCGATGCCGGCGATCCGGTGGAGCTGGCCTGCCGTTACAGCGCCTCCGGGGCTGATGAGCTCGTGTTTCTCGACATCGCGGCCTCTCACCAGGGCCGCGCCACCCTTGTGGATCTGGTACGTCGCACCGCCGAAGCGGTGACGATCCCCTTCACCGTGGGAGGCGGCATCAGCACGGTGGAAGGGATCACCGAATTGCTGCGCGCCGGAGCCGACAAGGTGAGCCTCAACTCCTCGGCGGTGCGCGATCCGGAGCTCGTGGCCCGGGGCGCCGAGCGCTTCGGTTGCCAGTGCATCGTGGTGGCGATCGACGCCCGTCGCCGCGAGGGGGGCTGGGATGTATATGTGAAGGGCGGCCGCGAGAACACCGGGCTTGATGCGGTGGAGTGGGCTCGGCGGGTGGTGGCGCTGGGGGCGGGCGAGATCCTGCTCACCTCGATGGATGGCGATGGCACCCAGGCCGGCTATGAGCTCAACCTCACCCGCGCCGTGGCCGATGCGGTGGATGTGCCCGTGATCGCCAGCGGCGGTGCCGGCTGCATCGATCACATCGCCCAGGCCCTCGATGCCGGCCCCGAAGGCGGGCATGCCTCCGCTGCCCTGCTCGCCTCCCTGCTGCATGACGGCGTGCTCACCGTGGAGGAGATCAAAACGGATCTGCTCGGTCGGGGTTTCAACATCCGCCCGCTCGCGTAGGCCTGTTACGCGCCGTTACATTCGTCTCAGATTCGCTTGCTGGCGCGTTCGTGCACGCCCTGGTTCAAACCCACTCCACAACGCTGGCCGTGGTGCTTGTGCTGGCGGTGGTGGCCATGGTGGCCTGGGCGCTGCAGTTGATGCAGGCGGCCGCGGATCGCAAGGAGTTTTCGCTGATGCTCGCCGGCTGCATGGTGTGCTCCGCAGCGGTGGGCTTGGCTGCGGTGATGGTGATGAGCTTCACCAGTGCCGATCGCGTTGAGGCGCAGCTGCAGGCTGGAGGTGTCAGTCTCGATGCGATCTCCCTGCCCTGGGATGCCAGCACCGATTCAACCCGGCGATCCTGAGCAGGTTCGCGATCTGTTTGATCGCATCGCTCCGGCCTACGACAACCTCAACGACCTGCTCAGCCTCGGGCTGCATCGGATCTGGAAGCGGCAGGCTGTGGCCTGGTTGGAGCCGCAGGCTGGCCAGTGCGTGCTCGATCTCTGCTGCGGCACCGGCGATCTGGCCCTGGTGCTTGCTGAGAAGGTGCGCCCGGCTGGCCTGGTGCTGGGCATCGATGCGGCGGCGGCACCGCTGGAGCGTGCCCGGCAGCGGGCCCGGGCCCAACCGTGGTTGCCGGTGGAATTCCGCCAGGGGGATGCAGCGGCCACGGAGCTGGCGGATGCCTCCGCTGATGCTGCGGTGATGGCCTACGGGCTACGCAACCTGCCGGATCCGGCGGCCGGGCTTCGGGAGCTGCGCCGTCTGTTGCGGCCGGGTGGCCGCGCTGCGGTGCTTGATTTCAATCGTCCTGCAGAGCCGCAAGGATCCACGGCTTCCTTCCAGCGGTTTTATCTGCGCCGCTTGGTGGTGCCGTTGGCCCGCCGGGCTGGGCTGGAGGATCAGTACGCCTATCTCGAGCGCAGCCTCGAGCGTTTTCCCACGGGGGCGCAACAGGAGCAGCTGGCGGTGGCGGCTGGTTTCAGCTCTGCCCGTCACCGCCTCCTGGCTGGAGGCCAGATGGGGTTGCTGCAGCTGGTGGCCTGAGCCCGCTGCTGTTGCTCCAATTCGCGCTCTTGTTTCGCCGAGAACAACACGGTCATCGCGCTGATCAGGAGGGCGGGCAGCAGGATGCTCAGTCCGAGATCGGGTCCCATTTGAGAGCAGCGGTTGCTTTCAGGCTGGGGCCGCGGCGCGGGTGCGTCAGTAGGTGGTTGTGCCTGCTGTGATCGGCCGCTGGGCAGAATCGGGGGCCGAGCGCGCCCACGCCGGCCTCACCAGGAGCAGATCGTGCATT
>VGPP01000189.1 GCA_016882585.1 Cyanobacteria bacterium M_surface_7_m2_037 | reverse complement strand
CTTTACAGCCTGCTGGCAGCGCTGTATGTGCTCGCCATCAGCCTGGCCTCGGCGATCCGGCAGCTGGGTCCCACCCAGTTCGGCACGCTCCTGGCGATGAGCGGCATCGGCCTGGCGGTGGGAGCGGTGGCCGTGGCCCAGGTGGGGCATCGCTTCAACCGGCGCCGGCTGGCCTCCGCCGGCCTAGGCACGATCGCCTGGAGCCTCGTGCTGCTGGGCCAACTGCGCGGCAACCTCAGCGCCACCCTCACGTTGTGCGCCGTGCTCGGTGTGGGCTCTGCGCTGCTGGCCATCCCCGCCCAGACCACCATCCAGGAAGACACCCCAGAAGCCATGCGCGGCAAGGTTTTCGGTCTGCAGAACAACCTGATCAACATCGCTCTGAGCCTGCCATTGGTGCTCGCCGGTGCTGTGGTGAGCCGCTACGGACTGCTGCCGGTTCTCTGGGCCCTGGCGGGCTTGGCGCTGGTGGCGGCTTTGCTCGAGCGCCCCTGGGAGCGCTGCTAGCGTCAGTATCCGGTGACACTGCCCGCGCGTGGCCCACATCGCCTGGCTGGGCAAGAAATCACCGTTCTGCGGCAACGTCACCTACGGGCTCAGCACCACGGCAGCCCTGAAGCAACGCGGCCACGACATCAGCTTCATTCACTTCGACACCCCGGCAGGAGGTCTGGGTCGAGTAGCCGAAGCCAGCGAGCAAAGCCCGGAGGTGGCCCTGCCCTACCTGGTGAAATCGCAGGTGTACACGATCCCCTCACCCGGGGCTCAACGGGAACTGCGCGAATCGCTGGAGCGGCTGCGCCCGGATCTGGTTCACGCCAGCCTCACCCTCTCCCCGCTGGATTTCCGCCTGCCGGATCTCTGCCAGCAGCTGGGGTTACCCCTGGTGGCCACCTTCCACCCGCCCTTTGATGCGGCGCTGCGCAACCTCAGCTCCGGCACCCAACAGCTCACCTATCAGCTCTACGCCCCGTCGCTGGCCCGCTACGACCGGGTGGTGGTGTTCTCCGATCTGCAGGCCGATGTGCTGATGCGGCTGGGGGTGCCGGCGAACCGCTTGGCCGTGATCCCCAACGGCGTTGATCCCGAGCAGTGGGCGCCGGCGACGGAGGCACCCTCACCGGCGCTGATCGAACTGCGCCAGCGCTTCAACGGCGAGCGGGTGTTCCTCTACATGGGTCGCATCGCCACAGAGAAGAACGTGGAGGCGCTGCTGCGGGCCTGGCGATTGGTGCAACCCGCCGGATGCACCTTGGTGGTGGTGGGCGATGGGCCTGTGCGGCAGTCGCTGATGCAGGCCTACGGCCCGGAGTGCAACGTCCACTGGTGGGGCCATGAACCCGACCAGACCCGCCGCCTGGCGCTGCTGCAGCTGGCGGAGGTGTTCCTGCTGCCTTCCTTGGTGGAGGGGCTCTCGCTGGCGCTGTTGGAGGCGATGGCCAGCGGCACCGCCTGCGTGGCCACCGATGCCGGAGCGGATGGCGAAGTGATTGAGGGGGGGGCTGGGATTGTGATCAGCACCCAGGGGGTCACCACCCAGCTGCGCACCTTGCTGCCGGTGCTGCGGGATCAGCCGGTGCTCACCGCCGAACTGGGCCGCCGCGCCCGTGAGCGCGCCCTCGAGCGCTACACACTGCAGCGCAACATCGACCAGCTGGAGCAGCTCTACGCCGACCTGGTGCCGCAGGGCAGCGTCGCGGCCTGAGCAACCAAAACGAATTCATAATGGTTGCACTACAGGACTGCCATGGCCAAGACACTCACCCTCAAAAACCTGCCGGACGCGCTGCATGCGCGCTTGGCCGCTGCCGCAAAGCGCCACCGGCGCAGCCTCAACAACGAGGCGATCGTCTGCCTGGAGGTCGGACTGAGCTCAGCGCCCTCCTCGGCTAAGCAACAGCTCGAGACGATCCGGGCTCTACGGGAGAGCCTGGGCACCTGCAGCTTTGATCCCGCCGACATCGATGCCGCCAAGCGCGAGGGGCGGCCTTGATCGTTGTCGACACCAATGTGCTGGCCTACCTGCTGCTGCCAGGGCCACGCACGCAACGGGCGGAGGCCCTGCTGCTCCAACAACCCCAATGGGCAGCACCGCCGCTCTGGCACAGCGAATGGCGCAATGTGCTCAGCACCTATGTGCGCCGAGAGCTGCTGCCGTTGCCGATGGCGATCGCGCTGATGCAGCAGGCCGAAGCGCTGCTCAGCGGCAACGACGAGCCCGTGGACTCGGAGCTGGTGCTGCAGTTAGCGGCCAGCAGCGGCTGCAGCGCTTACGACTGCGAATTCGTGGCGGCGGCACAACAGCTGGGCGTGCCTCTGGTCAC
>VGPP01000188.1 GCA_016882585.1 Cyanobacteria bacterium M_surface_7_m2_037 | reverse complement strand
CAGGGTCGATGCGCCAACGGGCATCGGCGTGGCGCGCCAAGGTGCCCAGCCCGGAGCAAGGAGCATCCACCAGGATCCGATCAAAGCTGGCCAGCAGCTCTGGTTGCTGCTGCGCCAGGGCCGTGGCATCACCGTGCTGCACAGCAATGCTCTGCAGGCCCAGCCTCTCGGCGTTGCGGCTCACCCGCCGCAGCCTTGCCTCACCGCGATCGAGAGCCAGCACCAGGCCCTGATCGCCCATCAACTCGGCCAGGTGGGTGCTCTTGCCACCGGGGGCTGCGCAGGCATCAAGGATGCGTTCACCCGGCTGAGGATCCAGCAAGGGGGCAATGCGCTGAGCGGCGCGATCCTGAACGCACCAATGCCCCTCCACAAAACCGGGCAAACGGCTCAGATCGCCGCTGCGGCCCTTCAAGGTGAGCCCCATCGGCAGGCCTTCGATGGGGATGGCCTCCACCCCGGCGGCTGCCAGGGCACCCTGCACGGCAGCAGGGCTGCTGCGCAGGGCGTTCACCCGCAGATCCAGGCTGGGCGGATGGTTGGAGGCGCGGCCAAACGCATCCGCCTGCTCCGGCGGAAGCCACTGCAGCAGCTCGCGCGTGAGCCAATCGGGCAGGGAGTGGCGCACCCCCAAAGCCAAGGCCAGATCAGCGGATTGAGCGGCGCTGAGGGGAGAGGTGTCGCCGGCTTCACGCCGGCGCAGAAAAGCGCGGAGCAGGCCATTGGCCACCGGTGCCAGCCGCGCCAACCCACCCCGCTTGGCCAGCTCCACGGTGGTGCTCACCGCCGCGGAGGGCGGCACGCGATCACTGGCCAACAGTTGATAGAGGCCGATATGCAGCAACCAGCGCAACTTGGGGGGCTGGCGCTCCGCCGGCACCTTGCCCAGCTGATCCAGCCAGGCATCGAGCAACCGGCGCTGGCGGATGGCGCCGTAGGCCAATTCGGTGGCCAGGCCGCGATCCGCTGGCGCCAGCGGCGTACGCCCCAGCTCCCGCTCCAACGCACCATCGGCATAGGCCCCGGCCGCCACGGCCTGAAGCACCTGCCAGGCCAGCCGCCGTGGGGCGAGCCCCTTGGGTTCAGCGGCCACTGCCGATGGGTTTGCGCTGCTCAACCGGTGGATGCCCCAGACCTTTCCACAACTAGCGCCCAGCCGAACAGGCGCATTACATTGTCATGACAGCCAGCAGTGTGAGTAATGGCGCGCGATCAGGTGCTGCAACTGCGGGCCTCGGCTGAGCAGCGTCAGCTGATTGATCAGGCTGCTGCAGCGGAAGGGATCAGCCGCACCGAATTCATCCTGCGCAGCTGCCAGGAACGGGCGCGGGACGTGCTCTGCGATCGCACGCTGTTTTCCTTGACGGCGGATCAGACCAAGGCCCTGCTGGCCGATCTGAACGATCCCGACTCTGCCGCCCAGGATGAGGCCACGATCCGGCGTGTGCTCGCCATGCCACAGCCTTGGCATGCGCCCACCTGAGCCCCTCGGCGCGCAACACCAACGCGAGACCTTCGACTGCGGCAACCACGCACTAAACCAATGGCTGCGGCAGCGGGCCCTGGCCAATGAACACCAGGGGGTGTCGCGGACGGTGGTGATCTGCTCGGATGGAAGCAACGAGGTCATCGCCTACGCCTGCCTGTCGGCTGGGGCGATCGTGCTGGCGGAGGTGCCTGGCGCCTTGCGCCGCAACATGCCCGACCCTCTTCCTGTTGTGGTGTTGGGCCGCCTGGCGGTGGATCGTCGCCATCAAGGCCAGGGCCTGGGTCGCGCCCTGGTGGCCGATGCACTGCAGCGAAGCTTGGCTGCCAGGCGCTTGATCGGTGCCAGAGCACTGCTGGTGCACGCGATCGACGGGGAGGCAGCTGCCTTCTACCGCTCGCTTGGCTTTCGCCCCTCGCCGATCAGCAGCTCGACGTTGATGCTGCAGCTTTCAGAGCCAACCTCTTGACAGCCGCCGGTGCCGCTCGGCAACCAGCGATAACGGCTCAGTGGCAGGCGCCCCTGCTCATCCACCGGAATGCCCTCGGCAAGCAGAAGCTCACGCTGCATCCAGTCGGAGCCTTCGCGGCTGAGGCTCATGCTGATGCGGCCCTGGGCATTCACCACCCGATGCCAAGGCACCTCCGAGGGCAGGGCGAGGCGGCGCAGCGCCCAGCCCACCTGGCGTGCACAGCCGTAGGCGCCGATCAGCTCGGCGATCTGGCCGTAGGTGGCGAGCTGGCCCGCTGGGATCTGGGCCACCACCTGCCGAACGCGCTCGTCGAAGCCTGGGTCCACGGCGGAACGCTATCGGGCCTGAGCGGCCAACCCGGCGATCCGAGACGATGGAGCACAGGCCCGCGCTGAACGATGCCCCTGCTGCCCCGCCGCTTTGAGCGCCTGCAAACCGTGCTCAACCGCCGCATGGGCGATCTCACGGTGGTGCTGGAGGCGGTGGACAAGCCCCACAACCTCTCGGCCATCCTGCGCACCTGCGATGCGGTGGGGGTG
>VGPP01000187.1 GCA_016882585.1 Cyanobacteria bacterium M_surface_7_m2_037 | reverse complement strand
CCGCTGGCGATGGCGATCAGGATCAACAGCCCGATGGCCAGGCGCAGGTCGGAGATCCAGGCGATCAGGCGTTTCATCAACAGGGTGTGGCGGGCTCAGCCCCAGCGGGCCAGAAGGGTGAGTGTGCCTGTGGCCAGCAGCACCACCCCGCTGATGGGGGGAACCCACTGGCCCAGGGCACGCAGTGCTAACAGCCGCGGCACCCAGGCGGCGGCAGTACCGGCGAGCAGCAGAGGCATCACCTGGCCGGCGGCGAAGGCGGTGAGCAGCACCACGCCCGCCAGCGGATCGCCGGCCTGGGCGATCCAGGCCAGCAACACCGCCAGCACCGGTGTGGTGCAGGGGGAAGCGGCCAACCCGAAGGCCAGGCCCGCCGCCAGTGGTGCCAGGGCCTTGGGCACCCGCTGGCGCCATTGCTCAGGGTCGGGCCCGCTCGGGAGCTGCAGGGGCAGCAGGCCAAGCAGGTTGAGGCCCATCAGCACGGCCAGGATGGCCACCACGGTGGGCACCAAGCCAGGCACCTGCCCGTAAATGCGCCCCAGGGCACCACTGGCCAGCCCGAGCAGCACCAGCGAGGCCACGATGCCCGCGCAGAAGCTCAGGCTGCGTTGCCACGGCTGCTCCTGCTGGTCATCGAAGCCGGCCAGGTAGGCCAGGGTGATCGGCAGCAGCGAGAGGGAGCAGGGGCCGAGGCTGGTGAGCAAGCCGCCGGCGAACACCAGCAGCAGCGTCAGGGCACTGGGATGGGCCAGGGAGCTGCTGAGCAGTTGCTCTCCGCTGCGGGCCCAATCGGCCAGGGCCGGAGCCACCATCGCGGTTCTTGAGTCGGCAGTGGCGTCAGCCTATCGAGAGGGTTCGGCGCTCTGAGCCTTCCCGCAGGCGCTCTTCGCGGCGGCGGGGCCGACCGGGCTCCAGGCCGGCACCCTCGAGGGCGCAGCGCAGCAGCAGGCCCGCGGTGAGCAGGCTGGAGAGCAGCGAGTTGCCGCCGTAGCTGATCATCGGCAGCGGCAGGCCCGTGGTGGGCATGGCGCCGCTGGCCACGGCGATGTTGAGGATCGATTGCCCCACCAGCAGGCTGGTGCAGCCGATCGCCACCAGCCGTTGCTGGTTGCTGCGGCAGCTCAAGGCCACCCGCAGCCCCACAAAGCCAAACAGCAAAAGAAAGAGCAGCAGCACCACCGAGCCCACATAGCCGAATTCCTCGGCGAACACGGCAAAGATGAAATCGGTGCTCTGGATCGGCAGGTATTGCAGCTTCTGGGTGGAGAGGCCGAAGCCTTCACCCCACACGCCGCCCGAGCCGATGGCCAGCAGGCTCTGCACCAGCTGATAGCCATCCCCCTGGGCATCCTTCCAGGGGTTGAGGAAGGAGGTCACCCGGATGCGCTGATACTCGTTGATCGAGATGCTCCCGATCGCCACGCTGAGGCCGACCCCCGCGCTGCCGAGCATCGCCCAGAGCGGCAGGCCCGATGCCAGTGCCATCAGCCAGAGCAGGATCCCGCAGAGGGCCGCCGTGCTCAGGTTGGGTTGTTTGAGGATCAGGCCGAGGGTCACGGCGAACACCCCAAGCCAGGTGAGCTTTTGATCTGGAGCGATGCGGCTCCAGTGGGAGAAGAGGGCGGCGCCCTGCAACACCAGGAAGGGCTTGATCAGCTCGGTGGGCTGGATCTGAATCGGCCCGATCACCAGCCAGCGGCTGGCACCGTTCACCGTGCTGCCGATCACCAGGGTGAGTGCCACCAGCACCATGCCCACCAGCAGCGCCGGCCCAGCCATGCGCAGCCAGCGGCGCAGGTTGATCCTCACCCCCAGATAGAGCAGGCCCCAGCTGGCCACCATCCAGATGGCCTGGCGCTTGAGGTAGTAGGTGGGATCGCCCATCTCGCGGGCCGCCACCCACCAGCTGGCGGAGCCAAGCACCACCAGGCCAAGCACGCTCCACAGGGCCACCATGCCCAGCAGCAGGCGCGCTTCGGCGGGCCAATGCTGAAAGGGCACAGGCAGCAGAGCCGATGGGTTGGCGGAACGGGCCAATGCTGCGCGGGAAAGAGGTTCCGACTATCCCGTACTTGCCGCGGCCTTGCCAACACGAGCGCAATAAAAAAAGCCCGGCAGTGCCGGGCTTTTGGGGTGGCTCTGAAGATCAGTTGCCCACGTTCACCTGACGGCGACCGGAGACCAGTTCAACCTTCAGGATCTTGCCGCCTTGCTTCATGATTCGCTGCTGCTCAGCGAACCAGCTCTCGTAGGGCACCCATTTGGTGAAGAAGGTGTTCTGCAGCTCGCGCTGGGAACGGGTTTTCTCCGGGGAGGGGATGCAGGCCGTGACTTTGAACAGGCGCATGGCGAGAGCCTCAGTTGCCCAGGCCGGAACTGATGTAGTCGAAGTAAACGCCCATCTCACGGCCGGCATCGGGGCCCACCAGGGAGGCGGTCACCTCCTTCATGGCCTGAATCGACTGCACGGTGGCGCCGATGGGCACGCCCAGGGAGTTGTAGGTCTCCTTGAGGCCGTTCA
>VGPP01000186.1 GCA_016882585.1 Cyanobacteria bacterium M_surface_7_m2_037 | reverse complement strand
TGATCGGGTCGTTGGGCACCACCGGCTGGCCGTTCTCGAAGCGGATGGCCGTGCCCTGGGCTGGGGCGGTGAGCTTCTCGTAGGTGGCCATGGGTGCTTGCTGACCGAGGGCGGCGTGAACAGTGGATCGAGCCTAGGTTTTTGGGGATTCGCGGTTCTGCTGCAGGGGCAACGGCATGAATGCGTCCGACCAGGTCCGATCCGTGGAACTGGCGCAGCGCGTGGCTTCCGTTGCCGTGTTGTTCCGCCAGCACTTCCCGGATGCCCGCGCCAACCTCACCCCCTGGCGCGACGACCCCCAGACCCGCGCTTACGCGGAGCAGGACAGCCTCGATCTCTCCTTTCATCTGCCGGGCTGGAGCCCCCGCAGCCAGTGCCGCTCCTTTCTGGTGCAGCTGCGGCTCGAGCAGCCACCTGCGGGTGAGTCTGCCCGGCCGCGCTTGCTGGGGGTGACGATCCGCGGCCTCACCTATGAGTCGGAGCGTTGGCGTTTAGCCAGCGTGGGCAGTTGGCAACCCACTGGCACGCATCTGCCCCAGCCGGCTGTGGTGGAGGCGCTGCAGGGATTTGTGCGGGACGTGTTTGAGCTGTTCAGCCCCGGAGCTTCGGCGCACGCCGCCTGAGGCGTGGCCGGCCCGGCGTAACCCTTCGCAACCTTGGCGGCGTTGCCCTGGAGGGCGCCAGTACGTTTGGCGATCTGCCCGTGAGCTCAACGCCGGACGCCGTTATGTCTGTCGCCCTTGCTGCCCAACTGCGTGAAGGGACCAAAAAGTCCCACACCATGGCCGAGAACACCGGCTTTGTGAGCTGCTTCCTCAAGGGTGTGGTGGACAAGGCCAGCTACCGCAAGCTCGTGGCCGACCTCTACTTCGTGTACGGCGCGATGGAAGACGAGATCGCGCGCCTCAAGGACCACCCGGTTCTGGCACCGATCGCCTTCTCCCAGCTGAACCGCCGCGAAGCGCTCGAGCAGGACCTCGCCTACTACTTCGGCGCTGACTGGAAGAGCCAGATTCAGCCCTCACCCTCGGCTGCCGCCTACGTGGCCCGGATTCACCAGGTGGCCCAGGAGTCGCCCGAGCTGCTGGTGGGCCACCACTACACCCGCTACCTCGGTGATCTCTCCGGTGGCCAGATCCTCAAGAACATCGCCCAGAAGGCGATGAACCTGGGCGACAACGACGGCCTGAACTTCTACGAGTTCCCCTCCATCGACGACGAGAAGGCCTTCAAGGGCACCTATCGCGCCGCCATGGACACCCTTCCCATCGATCAGCCCACCGCCGATCGCATCGTGGAGGAGGCCAATGAGGCCTTCCACCTGAACATGAACATGTTCAAGGAGCTGGAGGGCAACCTCGTGGCTGCCATCGGCAAGGTGCTGTTTGGCTTCCTCACCCGCCGGCAGCGCGCCGGCAGCACCGAGGCCGTGGCGGCTTGAGCCAGAGTTGGCGTTCAGGCCAACGTCCTTTGCGCAGCGTTCGCGTTCTTGTGCCCGGCACCACCGGCAGGTTTCGCTGTGGCGGCCTGCTGGTGGAACTGCAAACAGCCCGCCTGCTGGAACGCTGGGCCCGTGTGCAGCTGGTGACCTACCGGCAACGGGAGTCTGATCATCCCTTCCTCCCCGATCTGCTGCGGCTCGAGCCACCAGCCTGTGGGCCTGATGATCCTCTCTGGATCGTGAGTTGGGGCTTTGATGTGCCGCAGTTGCTGCGGCGTCTGCGGGGGCGGGCGACGGCCTATCACGCCCATAGCAGTGGTTATGGCTTTGATCTGCCCGCAGGGGTGCCCGTGTTGGCCGTGAGCCGCAACACCCTCGGCTACTGGGGTGATCGCGCGCCACGCAATCCCTTGTATCTGGTGCCCAACGCCCTCGAGCCGATGTGGCTGGAGCGCGGTGGGCGCAGCGCTGTCGCTGCCCGACCCATCGATGTGCTGGTGCAACAGCGCAAGAGCAGCTCTTACGTGCTGGACACCTTGGTGCCGGCCCTGCGGGCCAGAGGGCTGCGGGTGGAGGTGCAGAGCGGCTGGGTGGACGATCTCGTGGATCTGTTCAACAGCGCCAAGGTGTATCTCTACGACTCGGCTCCCTACTGGTGTGGCCGAGGGGTGAGCGAGGGCTTCGGGTTGCCCCCGATCGAGGCGCTCGCCTGCGGCTGTGTGGTGTTCAGCAGCCTCAACCATGCCCTCGCGGACAACCTGGAACCCGGCGTGTTGGCGCATCAATTGGGGGCAGGCACCCTGGCGGCGGACCTCGATCGGATCAGCGCTGCGGTGCGGGAACCGCAGGCTTGGCGGCCTCAACCTGAGGCCTTGGAGAGCCTGCTCCAAGCCTGCTCCGAGCAGGCGCTCGCTCAGTGTTGGAGCGAGGCCCTGGCGCAACTCAATGGGCACTGGGATCGCATCGCCGCTGGTGAGCCACCGCTGGCGGCCTCATCGCCAGCGAGTTTTGGCTTGCGGCGGTTGCGGCAAGGCCTGGCCAATCGGATGGCTGGCCTGGCGTTGGCCTGGCAGCTGCGCCAGTGAAGCGCGAACCGATAATTTCCTTGCATGCGTAGTCAGACCCTGGATCAGCTGCGGCAGCTCTTTCGCCTGCTGCCGCCGCAGCGCCTCAGGGCTCTGCGGGTGCTGATGCCGTTGTCGTTGCTGCCGGGTGCC
>VGPP01000185.1 GCA_016882585.1 Cyanobacteria bacterium M_surface_7_m2_037 | reverse complement strand
TTGATGAAAAACAGCGGAATCAGAAAGCCGCTGCCCAGCCCATCCAGCCGGTCGGCCAGGGCCTGGCGATGGCTGGCGTTGGTGCCGTAGCGGAGCAGCACGCCTGTCACCAGCGCCCCCAGCACCAGATTGATCTGCACCAGATTGCCGATCACCACCATCAGCACCAGCAGGCCCATGGCCAGGCGGATCGGCAGCTGGGCCGAATCGTGCATGGTGCGCTCCACGAAAGCCTCCCAGCGATGCCGGTGGCGGATCGCCAGCCACAGCAGCAGCGCGCACAAGCCGCTGAAGGCCAGGATCATCAGCACCTGGTTGGCGATCCGATCTGCCCGTGCCACCACCAGGCTGAGCAGGATCGTGGGCAGCACCTCGCCAACGCCGGCCGAGCTCACCAGGGCCTGGGCATAGCCCGCCGGCAGAACGCCGCGATCGCGCAGCAGCGGCTGCACCACGCCCATCGCGGTGGTGGAGAGAGCCAGGGCAAGCCAAGACCAGCCTGGCGCAGGAAAGGCGCCGAGCAGCACCAGCAGCCCCGCAGCCCCTATGGCCAAGCCGGCCGATCCCAGCCAGCCCGCAACGGCCAGCCGCAGCGAACGGCCGCGCACCATCTCCGGCTCCACTTCAAAGCCGGCGCGCATGAACAGCACGGCCATGCCCAGGGTGGAAAACAGGCTGATCACCGGGCCGTTGCTGTCGAGCTGCAGGCCGTGGGGGCCGATCACGATCCCCAGCAGCAGCTCCAGCACCGCGGCAGGCAGCGCCAGCCACGGCAGCAGGGAGGGCAACCACGCCGCCAGCGCTACGGCCACAAACAGCGTGGCGATCTGGGTTTCGTGGTCTTGCATCTCAGCGCTGCTGGAGTGCCCGGTTGAGCTTGCCGCTCACCAGGCCCTCCAGGTCAAGGCTCACGGCCGTGAAGCCCAGATCGAGAAAGGCGGCCACCAGGGTTTCCCGCAATTCGGGTTCCACCAGGAGCGCGAGCTGCGCGGTCGGCAGTTCGATCCGCGCCGCCTCGCCCTGGCTGCGCACCCGCAGCTCCGCAAAGCCCCGCTGGCGCAGCCAGGCCTCGGCCGCCGCCACCCGCTGCAGCCGCTCGGCGCTGATCGCTTCTCCATAGGGAAAGCGGGAAGCCAGGCAGGGTTGAGCCGGCTTATCCCACCAGGGGAAGCCCAGGGCGCGAGAGATGGCGCGCACGCCGGCTTTGCTGATGCCCAGCTCCGCCAGGGGTGAGATCACCTGGCGTTCCTGGGCGGCGCGGATGCCGGGGCGGTGATCGCCGAGGTCGTCGTGGTTCACCCCATCGAGCACCACGGCATCGGCGGTGCCGCTCGCCTGCAGCAGCTCCGCCAGCAGGCTGTGCAGC
The DNA here is from genome assembly GCA_016882585.1 of Cyanobacteria bacterium M_surface_7_m2_037. Taxonomy (GTDB): domain Bacteria; phylum Cyanobacteriota; class Cyanobacteriia; order PCC-6307; family Cyanobiaceae; genus Vulcanococcus. Next base: position 1,355 of record VGPP01000185.1, on the reverse strand, counting down.
TCCCGCTTGCAGGCGTAGCAGCGCTCGGCTGGATTGCTGCTGTAGGCGGGATCGTTGAGTTCGGCGGTGGGGATCTCGCGGTGTTGGATGCCCATCCAGGCCGCCTGCTGCCGGGCTTCCTCGCGCAGGTGAGGGGCCAGGGCTGGGGATACACCTGTGATCGCCTGAGCCCGCTCCCCCAGTTGCTCAGCGGCGATGGCGGCCACCAGAGCGCTGTCCACCCCGCCTGAGTAGGCCACCAGTGCTGCCGGATGGGCGGCGATGCTGCGGCGCAGGGCGGCGAGGGCCTCGCGCAGCGCCGGCTCGAGCTGCTCCACCGTGGGGTGAAGCGTGGTGGGTTGGCGGCTGGACTGTGCCGGCATCAGCGCTGCAAACCGGGGTGGGTGGCCTTCCGGACGCCCTCGTTAGAGTCCGACGGTAAGTGGCTCGGCCATGGCCCCGCAGGCAACCTCCGCCACCACAACCAGCCGCGGCACGGGCCGGGGCATCGGCATTCGCACCGCCGCCGGCAGCAGTGAACGCAGCCACGGCCAGCTGCATGTGTACGACGGCGAGGGCAAAGGCAAAAGCCAGGCGGCACTGGGCGTGGTGCTGCGCACGATCGGCCTGGGCATCTGCGAGCAGAAGCAAACCCGCGTGCTGCTGCTGCGCTTCCTCAAGGGGCCCGGCCGCGCCTACGACGAAGACGCCGCCATCGAAGCCCTCCAGCAGGGTTTCCCCCATCTGATCGATCAGGTGCGCACCGGCCGCGGCGACTTTTTCGGGGCCGATGAGATCACCCGCATCGATCTTCAGGAGGCCGAGCGCGGCTGGACCATCGCCAAGGGTGCGATCGCCAGCGACCTCTATTCCGTGGTGGTGCTCGATGAGCTCAACCCGGTGCTGGATCTGGGGCTGCTCGACACCGAGGAGGTGGTGCGCACCCTGGCCGCCAAACCCGCGGGCATGGAGGTGATCGTGACGGGCCGCGGCGCACCGCGGCAGCTGGTGACGATCGCCGATCTGCATTCGGAGATGCGCGCCCATCGCCGCCTCGATGCCTCCACAGCCGACGACTTGGAGGCCGATGGCCTCCAGCATCCGCCTGCCGGTTTGGAAGGGATCGAGGTGTACACCGGTGAGGGCAAAGGCAAGTCCACCAGTGCCTTGGGCAAAGCGCTGCAGGCGATTGGCCGCGGCATCTCCCAAGACAAGAGCCATCGCGTGCTGATCCTGCAGTGGCTCAAGGGCGGCAGCGGCTACACCGAAGATGCGGCGATCGCTGCCCTGCGCGAGAGCTATCCCCACCTGGTGGATCACCTGCGCTCCGGCCGCGACGCGATCGTGTGGCGCGGCCAGCAGCAGCCGATCGATTA
>VGPP01000184.1 GCA_016882585.1 Cyanobacteria bacterium M_surface_7_m2_037 | reverse complement strand
CCACCACCAACGAAAAACTGGGCCCCGAGGGCCGCGAGGAGGGCATCTCCTGCCAGGCGGTGGCCCTGCTGCAGAAGCCATGAGCTGGCGCACGCTGGCTAGGGTTTTGGCCTACACGCTTTGCATGGTGATGCTGCTGGCCGGCCATCCCGATGTGGCGATCGCTGAGCAGCAACAGCCTGGCGGCAGCTTTGAAGTGGCGGTGGTGGAGCACCTTCGCGTGAAAGTGCCAGCGGAAGCCCGTCAAGCCTGGCTGGAAGCCGAACGGGGCAGTTGGGAACCCTGGCTGGCTGAGCAAGAGGGCTATCTCGGGCGTGATCTGCTCTGGGATGCGGAGCGGGAAGAGGGCACCCTGCTGATCCGCTGGGCCAGCCGCGAGCAGTGGAAGGCCATCCCCCTAGCCGAGGTGGAAGCCGTGCAAGAGCGCTTCGAGCAGTTGGCCCGCCAAGCCACCGGCACCCGCCAAGGCAATCCGTTCCCGCTGGTGTTTGAAGGCGAGCTGCAGCCAGCGGCATGACCGAAACCGCTCGGCTTGATCTGCAGCGCCGCCAGCGGATCGGCATGGTGGAGGCCATCTGGGGCGAGCACAAAACCGCCGAGCAGATCGCCTCGATCCTGCTGCGGCTGCAGAGCGCGGGGGAACTGGCGCTGGCCACCCGCGTGGATGCCGCCAAAGCGCAAGCCGTGGCGGAGCTGATCGAGGCCAACCCCTCAGGCAATGCACTCCTCGCGCAGCTGCAGTTTCATGCCGATGCCCGCTGCCTCAGCCTCGGGGATCCCGCGCCGCCGCGGCCAGAGCTCGGCGAGGTGCTGGTGCTCAGCGGCGGCACCAGCGATCTGCCGGTGGCCAGCGAAGCGCAGCTGGCTCTGCACTGGCATGGGGTGCGCTGCGAGCGGCTACTGGATGTGGGCGTGGCCGGCTTGCATCGGCTGCTTGGGCAGCTGGAGCGGCTGGAGCAGGCCCAGGTGCTGATCGCCTGCGCCGGCATGGAGGGAGCCCTGCCCACGGTGCTGGCCGGGTTGGTGCCGCAACCGGTGATCGGCGTACCGGTGAGCGTGGGCTACGGCGTGAGTGCCGGCGGGCAGGCGGCCCTGCACGGGATGTTGGCCAGCTGCGCGCCGGGGCTGAGCGTGGTGAACATCGACAACGGCTACGGGGCCGCGATGGCGGCGCTACGGATCCTCAACAGTGGACTCGGCCGCAACCTCAACAGTGGGCGCGTAATGGCTCCCGCTCAGGAGCCTTGAGCTCCAGCATCGCCTCCACCCACAGCTGCATCGAGCGAGGCAGCCGGCGTTGCTCGTAGCGCTCCAAGGCCTCGAGCAGCACGGGGCTGTTCACCCAGTGCAGAGAGCGCGCCGCCATCCGAGCCGTTCAGCTGAGCCGCACTGTGCGGGGTTGCGGGAGCCACGGCAACCCGCCAAGGCCAACCTGAAGATCAGCTTCAGGGTTGGGCCGTTGAAGGCCGGGAATCAGCCGGCTTGAGCGCGGCGGCCCAGACACTGCTGCAGCTCGCGTGAGCGCTCCTCGGTTTCCACCTGGTGCAGGCGGCTCAGCAAGGCATGCAGATCGCTACCAGCCAATTCGCCATTGGCCTGCCATTTCATGGCACGGGTTTCGGAATGGCGAACGGAGCCGGACACGCAAGGGCAATGAAGTGGCTATCAACCTAAACATCCAGCCCGCCGCCAATCCCACTTACAACACCAATTCAGCGGAAGAGTTTCTGTAATTCGCCAAATCTTCAGAAAAAGCGAAGATCGCGCCTCAGAGGTGCTTCAGATCGGGGTACGCCGTGATCAGCTCATCGGCACTCAGCACCTCACCGGCGCCCTCGGGCTGCCAGATCACCTCAAGCGCCAGCAACTGATCGGACGGCACCGAACCCACCACCCGCAGCGCCTCGCGCAGATCCTCACTGCCGTTCACCGGCTTAAGGGTGATGCGGCTACGGCTCGCCACCAGCAGGGTCACAGCGATGTAATCGCTGGTGGCATCGGCATCACCAGCGCTGGCCGAGGACGCCACGCCGCGGGCTCCGCCCACGTTGGTGGTGATCTCACCGGCCAGCTTGCTGCGCTCAGTCATCGAGAGGCGATTGAAGGTGGATTCAGCCGCCTGGAAGGGCACCTGACCCACCTCTGCGTTGGCGTACACCCACAAGTCGGGATGACGCAGCAGGGCCAGGGTGCTGTCTTGCAGAACCCGCTGCAAACCACTGCTGCTGCTGGTATCGGAGCTGGCCGCAAGGCCGCGCAGATCGCGCTGCAGCTCGCGGGCCGAGGCCAACAGACCCACCTGAAGCTGGGCAATCGCCACGGGGCCGTCAGGCTGGTAGCTGCCGAGATCGCCGCCGCGCATCCCAGCGGGCAAGGCCTGTCCGCCGCCACCGCCACCACGGAAGGCATTGAGCACCAGGCCCACCACCGCCATCAGCACCAGGAAGCCGAACAGGCCACCACCGCCGAAGAAGAACGGCACGATGAACGGAAACCCGATGCCGCCGCCAAAGCCGCGCTGGTAGCCACCACCGCTATAACCGCCGCCGCCGTAGCTGCGGGGCATGGGAGCGGAGCGAAAGCTGCCGCCACCGATGCGGCCGCCACTGGCAGCATCCGCAGGCTGAGGAGCCAGCACCACCAGCGCCAGGGCCGCACTGAGCAGCGCAGGAAGCATCAGGCGACGAAACAGACGACGCAGCAGCGGCGTGGAGTGCTGTTCAGGCAAAACCAACCCCAGGAATTGCCATGAAATCTAAGAACCACCCCCCACGATGGTGACCACTTCCACGGCATCGGCTTCCCGTACGGGCTGATCAGCCCAGCG
>VGPP01000183.1 GCA_016882585.1 Cyanobacteria bacterium M_surface_7_m2_037 | reverse complement strand
AGGCCGCACCACGCAACGCCGCTGCCGTCGGCCTCTGAGCCAAACGCCTTTGAATAGCGAGCAACTTTCGCCGTTCTGAACCAACCACGCATGGACAGCGCCTCCACGACCCCCAGCGCTCCCGCCGCGCCACCCGCTCAGGCCGCCAGCACCGTGGCAGCCAGCACCATGGCCGCCGCAGCGCAGAAAGCCGCCAACGCCGATCCGTTGATCCTTGCGGCTGCCCTTGTGTGGATCAGCGTGGATCTGATCGGCGATGGCCTGCTGGCGCTGCGCAACCTCCTGGCGAGCGTCACCAGCGAGCGCACCGCCACCCCCTCCTGATGGCCGACGCGATCGTGGTGGGCAGCGGCGCCAGTGGCGGCGTGGCTGCCCTGGCCCTCGCCCAGGCCGGCCTGCAGGTGTTGGTGCTCGAAGCCGGCCCCGAACTGAGCGCCCCCCGGGCCTTCGGCAGCGAACCGGCCAACAGCCTCAAGCGCCTGGCGGCCTTGAGCAGTGGCCGCCAGAGCCTGGCGGCGCAGCACCCCGGCTACTGGAAGGCCAATCCCGATCTCTACGTTGACGAACGGCAAAACCCCTACAGCACCCCGGAAAGGCAACCGTTTCTGTGGACCCGCGGCCGCCAGGTGGGCGGCAAGAGCCTCACCTGGGGCGGCATCACCCTGCGCCTCTCCGACGCCGAATTTCAGGCGGCCGAGCGCGACGGCCATGGCCGCTCCTGGCCGATCCGGCACGCCGATCTGGCGCCCTTCTACGAGCAGCTCGAGGCACTGCTGCAGATCCACGGACAGTGCGATGGCTTGCCGCAACTGCCCGACCCCACCGGGGCAGCGCAAACGGCCCTTCCTCTCACACCGGCCGAGCAGCACCTGCAGCGCTGCATTCAACGCGAGCTCAACCTGCCGCTGATCCCCTCCCGCGGTTTTGCACTGCGCAAGCCAGCTGACGGCCCCTGGCCGCGCTCCTGCTCCCAGGGGGGAGCGCTCAAGGCTGCGCTGGCCACAGGCCGGGTGCAGCTGCAAAGCGAGGCGGTGGTGAGCCACGTGCAGGTGGATCCGCGCAGCGGCCGCGCCACGGGCGTGGAGTGGATCCACGGGCGCACTCACCAACATCAGCTCTCCAAAGCGCCCTTAGTGGTGCTGTGCGCCTCCACGATCGAAAGCCTGCGGCTCCTGCTCCACTCGCAACAGCTGGGCGGCCTCGAGGAGGTGAGCGGCCTGCTGGGCCAGGGGCTGATGGATCACGTGTCGGCCAGCTGTTTCTTCGCCTTGCCGGAGCAGCCTTCGCCGGGCGCCACCGAGCTCTCGGGTGCCGGGAGCTGCTTCATCCCCAACACCGTGAATCTGGGGGATCTGGCAGCTGCGGATGGCGATAACGCCACGGATTTCCTGCGCGGCTATGGGCTCTGGTGCGGCATCCAGCGCTTCGACCCACCGCCACTGCTCAAACGGCAGCCCAACGCAGCGGTGGGCTTTCTGATTGGCCACGGCGAAGTGCTGAGCCGCCCCGAGAACCGGGTGAGCCTGCATGCGGAGCGCCGCGATGCCTGGGGCATCCCCATCGCCCACATCAACTGCCGCTGGAGCAGCAACGAGCAGCGCATGGTGCAGCACATGCAAGCGCGGATGCAGGCGGTGGTGAGCAGCGCCGGGGGGCAGATCGCGCCCCTGGCGGATCTGTTTGTGATGCCGCTGATCGAACCGCTGGTGCGCGGCAGCCTGGCGATGGCACCCGGCGCTGCCCCTCCGGGCTACTACATCCACGAGCTGGGGGGCGCGCCCATGGCCGCCAGCGAAGCCAAGGGCGTGCTCAACCCCTGGAATCAGCTCTGGCGCACCCCCAACCTGCTCGTGTGCGATGGCAGCGCCTGGCCCAGCGCCGGCTGGCAGAGCCCCACGCTCACCACCATGGCCCTGAGCTGGCGGGCCTGCAGCCACGCGGCGGAAGCGATGAAGCGCGGTGAGCTTTAGCTGACGCGGGCCTTGGTTTGGTGTCAACCACCACATCTCGCTGCGGGAGTGCCCCGCACACTGTGCAAGCGACCTTTCAACGGGTCGGGCAAGGGAGAAACATCAGGCGGGAGCTCGGCACTCCCGCTTTTTTGTGTGCTGCCAGCGGGGGCAATCACTCTCCCGGCTTCATGAACAAGCCATTGAGATAGTGCTGCGCCACGCAGCGATCACTGCAGCCGTTCTGAAACAGAAACCCGGCCAGCGCTGAGGTGATCACGCGGTATTGGTCCCACTCCGGGCGGCTGCTCAGGAAGGCGCGCATGCCATCAAACAGGGCTTCTGGCACCTCGGCCTCGAGGCTGATGCGAGCGGCGCTGGTGGCGGCGTCCTGGTCCAGGCAACGGCTGAGGTGATCGCGCGCACCGCGATCAGCGGCGTCAGCTCCAGCGGCAGCGGCCTCAGCGATCCCCTCCACAGGGCTCGATTCCAGTTGCATTGGCAGCTCAGGCTCCAAGCGATCTCCATCCGTCGATGCAGCCATCAATCCATACCGATGCCGGCTGCGTCAAAGGGGCGAATCCAGCTCAAAACCACCCCGAGACGCAGCGAGACCGCACGCCGCTCCAGCACCCAGCAGCAGCGCCCAGCGCGCCCAAGAGCCTGCCTAGCGATGACCGGAAGCCTGTCAAGCAGGACCTGAACGAAATGGCGCAATCCCCAGAACCGCGCCTCGCCGGCATCAGAGCGGGATCAACCTGTGGAAAACATGCCACCCACCTGGGGAAACCACCCTGATCCTGGGGAAACCCGAAAATGATCAGCAGGGCTTATGGCTGCGGGTCTCGTGCGACCAGCCCGCAACCGAGACGGTTGAGCCC
>VGPP01000182.1 GCA_016882585.1 Cyanobacteria bacterium M_surface_7_m2_037 | reverse complement strand
ATGTTCTGGCCCTGGCGCTTGCGGGTGAGTTCCACCAAACCCAGCTCGCTGATCTGAGCGATCTGCGGGCGGGCCGAATCGGGGCGAATCGCCGCGGTGAAGTGCTCGAGCAGCTGCAGCTGATCGCGGCGCGACTCCATATCGATGAAGTCGATGATGATCACGCCGCCGATGTTGCGCAGCTTCAGCTGGCGGGCGATCTCCGTGGCGGCCTCGTAGTTGGTCCACAGCACCGTTTCACGCGCATTGGCGGAGCGGGTGAAGGAGCCCGAGTTCACATCGATCACCGTGAGCGCCTCGGTGGGCTCGATGATCACGTAGCCGCCCGAGGGCAGATCCACGCGCGGCTTGAGGGCGTCGCGGATGGCGGCGTTCACCTTGTAGGCCTCGAGGATCTCGCCGGAGTCGAGATGCTGCTCCACCTGCACCTGGCTCTGATCGGCCCCCAGGAAGGCATTCACCCGGCCCACGCCATCAGCGCTGTCGAGCACGATCCGCGCCACATCCGGGCTGTAGTGATCGCGCAGGATGCGATGAATGAAGTCTTCGTCGCGGTTGAGCAGCACCGGCGGCGTGGCCGCCTCAGCGGCGGCCTGAATCGCCTCCCACTGGCGCAGCAGCGCTTCGAGATCATCGATGAGCAGCTCTTCGCTCACCCCTTCGGCTTCCGTGCGGATCAGCAGCCCAGCGCCCGGGGGCTTGATCAGCACGCCCAGAGCGCGCAGGCGGTTGCGCTCGCTTTCCGCGTTGATCCGGCGGGAGATGTTCACCCCCTGGCCATGGGGCTGCAGGATCAGGAAGCGGCCCGGCAGGGTGAGGTTGCCCGTGAGGCGAGGGCCCTTGGTGCCGGTGGGCTCCTTCATCACCTGCACCAGCACCTTCTGGCGTGGCTCGAGCAGCTCCGTGATGCCCAGCGTGCCCTTCTTGAGGCGCAGCGGCCCCAGATCGGTGACATGAATAAAGCCGTTCTTCTCTCCTTCGCCGATATTCACGAAGGCGGCATCAATGCCCGGCAGCACATTTTCAACCGTGCCGAGATACACATCGCCGATTTGATAGCGGCCCTGGGCCACCACCAGTTCATCCACACGGTCATCGGTGAGCACTGCGGCGATGCGCAGCTGCTCGGCGATGACGATCTGCTGAGGCATGGAAGGTCAGGAGAGGACCTGTACGAGACAGGCCGGAAGGAGAAGCAGAGGGTGGCGCTCAACGCCGTGCCGCAGATCTCGAAAATCCGCCCTGCATCGCCGATGCAAGGGGAGAAACGAAGTAGCGGTGCTTGAAAAATTCAGTGAAAACGCCGAGTGAACCAACGGCGGCAGGCCCATGGCCTTCGGGTGAGTGGGCCGAAGCCCGTTGCTTGCGAGAACCAGATCTGATTGGAACCCGTCTTACGGCGCCGCATCGGCAGCTTTCAGGAAGAGAGGTTCGTGAAAACTGATGCGGAACCTGATGCCTGAGCTGAGCTGGATCGCTGAGCCTGCCTCAGGTTGTACCGATGGACGCACGCTAGCACGGTGTTTTCAGGCCTCTGGGCTCTGCCGAAGCTGCAGGGATTCGCGGCGAAGGTTCACCATCTCCAGCCCGGTATCGAGCTGTTGCGCGAACCAGTGCTGCAGCTGCTCGGGTCGCAGGCTGCGGCCCGCAGGGTCCACCTGCGCCCCATAGCGCACCACCACAGTTGCGGGCTCGAGCTCCAGGCCAGTCACGCCCAGGCTCTGCAGGAAGGGCCTGCAGTCGCGCTGCCGCGGCCGCCCCTTCTTGTCGGTGTCGTGCCAGATCCACGCGGTGCTGTCGAGCAATGCCGCAGCGGCCGCCTGCCAGGCCGCCAAGGGAGGCGGCGGGCTGGCAACGCCGTTGGCCGTCGGCCGTAATTGCAGCTGCCAGGAGGCCGCCACCAACTCCTGCGACAGGCTGGGGCCAGATACCGCCACTGGTTCTGCCTGCAGCAAGGCGAAGCCAGCCGGCAACTGGGCCTGAAGCCGCTGCAGGGCCTCGGCCGGATCCGTGGGCTGGGTGAATTCAAGATCCATCCATTCACCATCGGCCTCGGCCCCCAGCGGCAGAGCCAGGGCGAACTGCACCCGCGGCAGCGGATGGAAACCACCGGTGAAGCTCACCGGCAAGCCGCTGCGTCGCAGGGCCCTCTCCATCAAGCGCACCAGATCCAGGTGGCTGAGCAGCGCCATGGAGCCCGTTTTGCTGAAACGGAAGCGAAGCCGCGCCACCCGCTCGCTGGCCGGAGCCCGCTGCGGCCGCTGTTCCGGGATCGGGGGCGGCGGCACCACCACGTTGTGGCCCAGCTCCGGGCCACACACCCCGCAGCTGCTGCAACCGTCAAAGGAGCAGTCGGGCACCACGGCGGCAGCCAGGGCCTGGCGTAGGTCGTCCGCCAGCCAGCCCTTGTCCACGCCGGAATCGATGTGATCCCAGGGCAGGGGCTGGCTGCAAAAGGCGGCGAGATCGTCGGGATCCATGCCTTCGGCCGCACTCCATTCGCCCATCTCCAGGTCGCGGTAGCGCCCCCCGAGCCCAGCCGCTTCGATCGCGGAGGTCCAGGCGTTGTAGGTGCGATCAGCCGCCTCAAACCAGGCATCGAGGCCCGCGCCAGCACGCCAGGCCGCCTCGATCACGGGGGCGAGGCGGCGATCGCCGCGGCCCACGAAATCCTCCATCGCCGAGAGGCGGATATCGGTGTAGTTGGTTTTGATGCCGCGCATCCGCCGTAGGGCATCGCGCAGCAGCTGCTGCCGCCGCTGGAATTCCGCCGTGCTCACGCTGTGCCACTGGAACGGCGTGTGCGGTTTGGGGGTGAAATTGCTGATCGTGAGGTTCAGCTCCAGCCGGCCCAGATC
>VGPP01000181.1 GCA_016882585.1 Cyanobacteria bacterium M_surface_7_m2_037 | reverse complement strand
CGCGCCGCTCGGCCATCTGGGCCGCAAAGCGGCCGAAGTGATGGTCGGCGTCGTGGGGGCCGGGGCTGGCCTCCGGGTGGTACTGCACGCCGAACACGGGCTTGTGGCGATGGGCCAGGGCCGCCACAGTGCGGTCATTGAGGTTGAAGTGAGTCACCTCCACCGCATCGCCAGGCAGCGAGGTGGCATCGATGGCAAAGCCGTGGTTCTGACTGGTGATCTCCACCACGCCGGGGCTGCCGCAGGGATGGTTGAGGCCGCGGTGGCCGTAGCCGAGCTTGTAGGTGCTGCCGCCCAGCGCCAGGCCCAGGATCTGGTGGCCCAGGCAGATGCCGAACACCGGCAGGTTGTCCTGCTGCAGCAACCCCTTGGCGAGCTCGATGCCGGAGGTCACCGCCGATGGATCACCGGGGCCGTTGGAGAGAAACACCCCCTCGGGCTGAAGCGCGAGCACCTGCTCCAGGGAGGCATCCGCCGGCAGCACGGTGATGTCGCAGCCGTGGGCCGCAAGGCGCTCGAGGATGGCGCGCTTGATGCCGAAATCGATCGCCACCACTCGGTAGGGCGCCGCAGGGTTGGTTTGCAGGCGCTGATCAAACGCGGCCGGGCAGAGGCTGCTCCAGCTGTAGGGAGTGGAGGTGCTCACGGCCTGGGCCAGGTTGAGACCGGCCATCGACGGTGCGGAGCGCACCTGCTCCAGCAGCTCTTGGGGAGTGCGGCCATCGGTGCTGATGGCCCCATTGATGGCGCCGCCCTCCCGCAGATGCCGCACCAGGGCTCGCGTATCGATGCCGCGGATGCCCACCACGTTGTGGCGCTGCAGCCAGGCCTCGAGGGTGGTTTCACTGCGCCAGTTGCTGGCGGTTGGTGCCAGTTCGCGGGCGATCACGCCCCGCACATGGGGGGCATCCGCCTCCTGATCCGCACTGTTCACACCGATGTTGCCCAGCTCCGGGTAGGTGAACGTCACCAGCTGACCGGAATAGCTGGGATCGGTCATCACCTCCTGATAACCGCTCATGCCGGTGTTGAACACCACCTCACCCACGGCGGTGCCACTGGCGCCGAAGGCTTCACCGCGCAGCACCAGGCCATCGGCCAGCACGAGCAGAGCGGGAGAGGAGGAAGGGGCTGTGGTCATCGCCCCATCATCCCCTTCAGAGGGATCAGGCCAGGGGAGTGGCGAGGGCTGAGCGCAGCCGCTCGAAGCGCTGCCAGGCAGCACCACCGGCCATGGCCTCGAGAGCCTGCGGCACCGCAGCCGCCACCGAATCAGCCCGCCCGGACGCCCAGAGCACCAAGGCGGCGTTGAGCGCCACCACATCGCGCTGCGCCGCTGTGCCCCGCCCCTGCAGCACCGCCTCAAGAATCGCCTGGTTGTCGGCCAGCTCACCACCGGCCAGGGCCTGCATCGGCGCTTCCGCCAGCCCAAGCGAAGCGGGCGAGATCGTTTCCGCGCGCACCGTGCCACCCTCCACCAGCCTCAGTTCGCTGGGACCCGACAGGGACGCCTCATCCAGGCCGCCATGGCCGTGCACCACCACGGCGCGCTTCAGCCCCAGCCGTGCCAACGCATCCGCCATCGGATCCAGCAGATCCGCGGCACCCACCCCCAGCACCTGCGACTCGGGCCGCAGCGGATTCACCAGCGGCCCCAGCAGGTTGAACACCGTGCGCACCCCGAGCGCCTTGCGCAGCGGCGCCAGCCCCACCAGAGCCGGATGCCACCCCGGTGCGAACAGAAAGGTCACACCCGCTGGCTCCAGAGCAGCGATCACCTGCTGGGCCGGGGCCGTGAGGTTGAGGCCAGCCGCTTCGAGCACATCGGCAGAGCCCACCTTGCCGCTGGCGCTGCGGTTGCCGTGCTTGGCCACATGGGCGCCGCAGGCTGCCGCCACAAAGGCCACCGCCGTGGAGATGTTGAAGGTGTTCGCCCCATCACCACCGGTGCCGCAGGTATCCACCAAAGGCAGATCAGGCCTGGGGCCAGGCAGTGGGCAGGCCTGGCGCAGCACCTGAGCCATGGCTGCGAGCTCCTCGCCATTCACCCCCTTGGCCCGCAGGGCGGCCAGCAGCGCACCGGTGAGCACCGGCTCGAGCTCTTCGGCGAGCCAGGCCTGCATCAGCGCCGTGGCCTGCTCGGTGCGAAGCGACTCCCCCTGCAACAGCTGCTCCAGCAGCGCGGGCCAGGACGAAACAGCGCTCATGGGCAGGCATCAAGTGGGGCTGATGTAGCAGAAAAAACGGTCAGGGGCTGTCTTGGTCGGCGGTATCGAAGCCCGAGCCCACCGCCTGCTCCTGGGCTTGCGCACCGGGCCTGTAGCCGGCGGCCCAGATGGAGCGGCAGCGCTGATTCAGCTCGGCCTGGCTCAGGCCCCAGAGGCGCAGGGTTTTCTGCAGGTCGTCCTGCAGATCCAGGGCGCCAGGGAAGCCGGCGTAGCGCATCAGCAGCCGGCCCAGATCCACCAGCTGGCCATCCGCGGGCTGCTCAGTGGCCAGCAGGGAATCCACCAGATCCCGATCACTGGCATACAGAGGATGCTGTTGCTCGGGCTGATCGCTGGCGGGCATCAGAACATGCGGCTGAGCTGGCTCCCTAGGTTGGCAGCTTCCTGCGGTGCGTCATGGCAGCCATCCGGTTCGGGTTGATCGGGCGCTATCTGCGGCCCTATCGGCGCACGGTGCTGCTGGGGGTAGCCGCGCTTGTGGTGGTGAACCTGCTGAGCGTGGCCCTGCCGCTGTTGGTGCGCGGCGTGATCGACGACCTGCAGGACGGCTTCACCTTCAGCGATGTGCTGCGCCAGGCGGCGCTGATCATTGCCCTGGCCACGGTGATGGGGGCCGTGCGGCTGTGGTCGCGCATGTTGG
>VGPP01000180.1 GCA_016882585.1 Cyanobacteria bacterium M_surface_7_m2_037 | reverse complement strand
CCGGGTGGTGGATGTTCATATCTCCCGGCTGCGCTCCAAACTGGAAGACGATCCGGCCAACCCCGAGCTGATCCTCACGGCCCGCGGCACCGGTTATCTGTTCCAACGCATCGTTGACGCCGTTGCCTCCGAAGCCCTCTGACGCCCAAGGCCACGGCACCAACCGCCGCGGCCAACCCCGCGCCATTCGGCGACTGGTGATCTGGTATCGCCGCAATGCAGCGGTGACCAGCCTGGTGGGCACTGCCACGGCGACCGCGAACGCCGCCGGCTCGATGGCAGGCTCCGTAGCCGGCAGTGCCGCTGGCGCCGCTGCCGGTGCCGCCAATACGGTGCTGCAACCCCTGGTGTTTGATCCCCTGCGCCGCTTGCAGCGGGGCGTGGGCGGCAGCGAGGGCACCCCGATCAACGACGCCGACCGCCTCTGGGTGGCCGTGGACGGCATGGGCGGCGACTACGCCCCGGGGCCAATCCTGGAAGGTTGCCTGCGGGCGGTGCGGCTGCTGCCGCTGCGGGTGAAATTCGTGGCAGAAGCTGAAGCCGTGGCTGCCGCCGTGGCTGAGCTCGAGCTGGCCGACGAGCTGCAGAGCGCCCAACAGGAGGGCCTGCTGGAACTGGTGCCCAGCGGCGTGTCGGTGGGCATGGATGAAGAAGCCACCGTGGTGCGCAAAAAGCGCGACGCCAGCATCAACCTGGCGATGGATCTGGTGAAAGAAGGCCAGGCCACAGCGGTGTATTCGGCCGGCAACTCCGGCGCCGTGATGGCCTCAGCGATCTTCCGGCTGGGGCGCCTCAAGGGGATCGATCGCCCCGCCATTGGCGCCCTCTTCCCCACCAAAGACCCCGAGCAGCAGGTGCTGGTGCTGGATGTGGGCGCCAACATGGATGCCAAGCCCGCCTACCTGCATCAGTGGGCACTGCTTGGCAACATCTACAGCCGTGATGTGCTGCAGGTGCGGGAGCCCCGCATCGGCCTGCTCAACATCGGGGAAGAGGAGTGCAAGGGCAACGACCTGGCCCTGCGCACCTACCCGCTGATGGCCGAGGAAAGCCGCTTCCGCTTCGCCGGCAACTGCGAAGGGCGCGACGTGCTGTCGGGCGACTTCGATGTGGTGGTGTGCGACGGCTTCACCGGCAACGTGCTGCTGAAGTTCCTCGAGAGCGTGGGCAGCGTGCTGCTGGATGTGCTCAAGGCTGAGCTGCCCCGCGGCCGCCGCGGCAAGGTGGGATCTGCTTTCTTGATGAGCAACCTGCGCCGTATCAAAAAGCGCCTCGATCACGCCGAGCACGGCGGCGCCCTGCTGCTCGGCGTGAACGGTGTATGCGTGATCGGCCATGGCAGCAGCAAGGCTCTCTCGGTGGTGAGCGCCCTGCGCATCGCCCACTCCGCCGCCAACCACGGTGTGATGGAGGATCTGCAGCGGCTGAGCGAGGGATCCGGGGCGGCCGTTGCCTGTGGTTGACTGACCGCACCGTTGGGTTGAACCGGTGGGTCTGGGCCAGATCAATCGCTGCGGCATGGCCCTGGTGGGATGCGGCAGCGCCGTGCCCGCCATCAGCGTCAGCAATCAACAGCTGAGCGAACGGGTCGACACCAGCGATGAGTGGATTCGCACCCGCACCGGTATCGGTGCCCGCCGCATCTGCGCCGCGGATGAACCGCTCACCGTGCTGGCGAGCCGTGCGGCCCAGGCCGCCCTCGACCATGCCGGCTGGGCTGCCGAGGATCTCGACCTGATCCTGATGGCCACCTCCAGCCCCGACGACCTGTTCGGCACCGCGCCGCGGGTGCAGGGCGAGATCGGTGCCCGCAACGCGGTGGCCTTTGATCTCACCGCCGCCTGCAGCGGCTTTTTGTTTGCCCTGATCACCGCCGGGCAATACCTGCAAAGCGGCGCCATGCGCCGAGCCCTGGTGATCGGCGCCGATCAACTGAGCCGCTGGGTGGATTGGGATGACCGCACCACCTGCGTGCTGTTCGGCGATGGCGCCGCTGCGGTGGCGGTGGAAGCGTGCGCCGCTGAAGACAACGGCCTGCTGGGCTTCCGCATGCACTCCGATGGCAGCCGCAACGGCTGCCTCACCCTCGCCCAGACCGACTCTCACACCGATGTGCTCGGTGGCGTGAGCGCCCAGGTGGGCGGCTTTGCGCCGCTGCGCATGAACGGCCAGGAGGTGTACAAGTTTGCGGTGCGGGAAGTGCCGGCTGTGCTCAAGGAGCTGCTGGAGAGCACCGGCACCCCGGCCTCGGATCTCAACTGGCTGCTGCTGCACCAGGCCAACCAGCGCATCCTCGATGCCGTGGCAGATCGCTTTGCCATTCCCCATGAGCGGGTGCTGAGCAACCTGGCCAGCTACGGCAACACCTCCGCCGCCACGATTCCGCTGATGCTGGATGAGGCCGTGAAGGATGGCCGCGTGAAGCCGGGGGATCTGATTGCCAGCAGCGGCTTCGGCGCGGGCCTGAGCTGGGGCGGAGCGCTGCTGCGCTGGTCGGGCCCGCAAGGCTGATCGAGCTGCGATCTCAGCCCCGCCGCGTAATCTCCCCCCCACAGTGCAACGCGAGCGGCTATGGGTATCGCCTGGGTGTTTCCCGGACAAGGCTCACAGAAGGTGGGCATGGCCGCCGGGGTGCTTGCACTACCCGGGGCTGCTGAACGCTTCGCCGCCGCGTCTGAGCTGCTCGGCCGCGACCTGCTGGCCATCTGCGCCGGTGAAGCCGACGGCGAGCTGAGCGATCTCAACGACACGCGCAACACCCAACCGGCCCTGTTCGTGATCGAAAGCCTGCTGGTGGATGGCCTCAAGGCCCAGGGCCGCCAGGCTGATCTGGTGGCGGGCCACAGCCTGGGTGAACTGGTGGCGCTGTATG
>VGPP01000179.1 GCA_016882585.1 Cyanobacteria bacterium M_surface_7_m2_037 | reverse complement strand
TGCATGCGCTTGCAGGTGGCCAGGAAGGCGGCGTGTTTGCCGGAGCAGTTGTGCTCCAAGGGGCTGGTCCGCCCTGCGGGCACCGGGCACTGCAGCTGCTCGCTTTCCAGATCCGATTTCCAGAGGATCTTGAAGGCTTCGCGGGCCTGTTCGGCTTCCCCGGCATGGGAGGCGCAGGCAATGGCCAGGGCGCGATCGTCGTGATTGCCCTGATCGGCGGCGCCGCTGCTCACGAACACCTGGGCCTGGAAGGGTTTGAGCGCCGAGCGGATGAAGCTGAGTTGTTGGGGATCGCCGGCCCGCATCAGCACGCGGCCGCGTTGGTCGCAGACCACCGCATGCACCCGGTGCAGCGACTCATGGATGCCATTGCGGGTGAGACGCACCTCGAGGGGCGGCACGCTCGGGCGTCCGCTGGTTCCGAAGCTGCTCGAGAAGCTCATGCAGGGCTCAGGCCCGATCGCTCAGAGAGCCTGAC
Source organism: Cyanobacteria bacterium M_surface_7_m2_037 (assembly GCA_016882585.1). Taxonomy (GTDB): domain Bacteria; phylum Cyanobacteriota; class Cyanobacteriia; order PCC-6307; family Cyanobiaceae; genus Vulcanococcus. Next base: position 2,420 of record VGPP01000179.1, on the reverse strand, counting down.
AGAGGCTCGCCCCCACCAGCATCAGCGCCGCAATGATCGCCATCGCTTGCTGCAGGCGCCAGAGCACGGGCTTCACCTCGTGGGTGGCCACCAACAGATCCTGTTGGCGCCATTCCACCGGCTTCTCCCACACCTGGCCGTCGTACCAGCCGGATTCCTCGTATTCCACGGAGGTGGCCATCAGGCGGCGCTGCAGGGTGGTCCACCCCAGCCATTGCCGCACCAGCAGCAACATCGGCACCACTAACCCAGCCACCGCACCCGCCGTTACCAGCTGGGGCAAGTTGTGGCGCAGGGGCACACTGCCGCTGGCCACAAGCATCGTGAGTGGCAGCACGATCAGCCAGGCGCGGATCAGTGGCGTGGCCAGGCCGCGATCGCCGTTGTGGGGCCACACGAAAAACCAGGAGGCCTGCAGCTCCTTGTATTGCTCAAGAGGGCGCTGCTCCCGCGGCACCGGGCACACCGTTGAGCTCAGGTCCGGTGCGCTCCGATCGCGCGCTGGTTCGTTGCCGGCCATCGGGGCCCGGCCTCAGGCCGGCGGTGCTGATTCCGACCCTAGAAACACCTCCTTCTCGCCGTGGCCCCAGAAGGATTCGAGGTCGTAGTAGCTGCGCTCATCGGGGGTGAGGGCGTGAACGATCACCTCGCCGTAATCCAGCAGGATCCAGCGGCCTTCCTTCTGGCCCTCCTTGCGCAGGGGCAGGCGGCCGCCGCTCTCCTCCTCGATCTTGTCTTCCACCGAGCGGGCGATGGCGCGCACCTGCACATCGGAAAAGCCGGTGGCGATCACAAACCAGTCGGCGATCGAGGAAATCTCCTCCACCCGCAGCAGCACGATGTCGCCAGCCTTGCGGTCGTCGCAGGCTTCTGCGGCCAGCAGGGCGAGCTGATGACTGTCGTCGAGGTTGAGCCGGGGGCGGCTGGGGTCGGGGCTGGGTTTGGTAGGGCTGGCGGCCTCAGTGGTGTTAACGGCCTCAGCCATACACGTTCTCGCTGCTCACGGATTGACGGGACCCCTGCTGCTGAGCCATCTCAGCCCGGGCCTTACCAGCACTCTTGCGCAGCGCCTCCAGCCGGTCTTCGTAGAAGCCGCGTTTTTTCTTCTTGCGGGTTTGCTCCACCAGCTCCTTGAGGGCGCCGCCCAGGCTCTTGTAGGCGTTGGGCAGGCTGTAGCCGAAGCGGCAGGCCAGGTCGATGGCGCGCTCATCGGCGGCGATGGCGTCCTGCAGGCGCTTCTCGGAGTTGTTTTTCAGATAGAGGCGGTAGCCGGCGAAGCCGGAGAGGCCCAGGGCCATCAGCAGCAGCAGGCCGTCTTGCACCCACAGCTCACCGATGGCACCGCCCAGGCCGATCGCCAGGGCCGCCATCTCCCAGCCGTCGCGGGGCACGGCGTCGTTCTGGATGCGGCCCACCTCGTGCCAGAACAGCAGGTTGCGGTGGTCGATCGCCAGGGCATCCCACTTCTGCAGGTCGAGCTGGATCTCCACCTCATCGCGGCCGATCTCCTCGATGGTGATCAGCGGCGGATCGGCCGAAGCGGCGGCTTCCACAAACACCCAGCTCTGCATCTCGGGAGGCAGCAGCCCCTTCAGGCGCTGGAGTTCGCTCATGCCGGCTTCATCGCTTGCTTGAAATCAGAGTAGCCGCGCCCGCGTGAGAGGGTAGGGAGGTTTGCCTGCCGGACATCCGCCCATGCCCCGTCGCACGGATTTGCGTCGCATCCTGCTGCTGGGTTCCGGGCCGATCGTGATCGGGCAAGCCTGTGAGTTCGACTACTCGGGAACCCAGGCCTGCAAGGCCCTGCGGGCCGAGGGATTTGAGGTGGTGCTGGTGAACAGCAACCCCGCCTCGATCATGACCGATCCGGACATGGCGGATCGCACCTACATCGAGCCGCTCACCCCAGATGTGGTGCGGCGCGTGATCGAGCAGGAGTGCCCCGATGCGCTGCTGCCCACCATGGGCGGCCAGACCGCCCTCAACCTGGCGGTGGCCCTCGCCAAAGACGGCACGCTGGAGCAATACGGCGTTGAGCTGATCGGCGCCAACCTGCAGGCGATCGAGAAAGCGGAAGACCGCGACCTGTTCAAGCAGGCCATGGAGCGCATCGGCGTGTCCGTGTGCCCCTCCGGTATCGCCACCACCCTCGAGGAAGCCGAGGCGGTGGGTGAAGAGATCGGTAGTTACCCGCGCATCATTCGCCCCGCTTTCACCCTCGGCGGCAGCGGCGGCGGCATTGCCTACAACCCGGAGGAATTTCGCGCGATCTGCCTGAGCGGGCTCGATGCCAGCCCGGTGAACCAGATCCTGATCGAGAAATCGCTGCTCGGCTGGAAGGAGTTCGAGCTGGAGGTGATGCGCGACACCGCCGACAACGTGGTGATCGTGTGCTCGATCGAGAACCTCGATCCGATGGG
>VGPP01000178.1 GCA_016882585.1 Cyanobacteria bacterium M_surface_7_m2_037 | reverse complement strand
TGGTGATTGCCCGTAGAGCCATGGTGGGGTGGGTGGTGCCCCCCTGGCGCAGGTTCACTTCGATGGCTTGCAAGTCCCAGGTGCCGTTGATGCGGCGGGCGATGAAATCCACGGCGTAGCGCTCCAGCGCTCCTTCGGCGGCCAGGGCCTCTCCCACGGCCTGGCCGTGGCGCATCAGCTCCAGCCGGTAGGCCTCGTCGGCCGGGAAGCGGCAGCCGAGGTAGGTCTGCCCGCCCACGCCCCCCAGGATCTGCTCATGGGTGGAGAGCAGCTCCACCCGGCCGCCAGGGTGGATGGTGCCCTGCACGCTGGGGGAACTGAGGGCCTCACCCCCCTCCAGCCAGGCTTCCACCAAGGCCCCTTGCTGCGCCAGCAACTCCTGCCAAAGCGCCGCTGGCATCGGCAAGTGCTCCAGCGCCGCCAGGATCCGCTGTCGCCGCTCGCGGCTACTGAGCTCGGCCAGCTGTAGGGGCGCCAGCTCCAGGCACGCATTGCCTTCACCGCTGATGCCTTCGTTGAGCTTCACCACACAGCGGCGGAGCTCGGGATGCGCTTCCCATAGCTCAGCCGTGGCTTCCGCCAGATCGGCCAGGTTGGTGGCGAGGCTGCTGCCGGGGGGATGGGGCACACCGCAGCGGGCGAACAGGGCGCGGCTGCCGGCTTTGCTGCCCCAGTAGCCCAGGGCGGGATCGGTGCCGAGCAGCGGCACCTGCAACACCTCGGAGAGCCGTTTCTCCAGCTCGGTCACCACAAAACAGCTGATGAAGCTGCGGCCGGGGCGCAGCAGATCGCGGATGCGGCCGAGCAGGGCTGGCCGCTCCAGCAGCTTGGCGGTGAGGGGGCGGTTGGAGGCGTCGTCGGTGTCGAACAGGTGCAGGCGCCGGCGTGCGTGGGAGGTGGGCACGCCCGGCATCAGCTCGAGCACCGCATCCACCACCAATTCCGGCAGCAGCTTGCTGGTCACATAGATCGCGCGCACACCGGGATCGCGCAGCCGCATCAGCGAGAACAGCTGCCGTTCCTCGTAGTGATGCGCTCCGGTCACCAGGGCCATCAGGGCCTGCTCCATCGAGAGCGATGGCACCACCAGCACATCGAACTGGCCCCCGTCGCCGTTGTGCTCACAGCCCCAGTCGGGCTGCAGCTGCGCCTGAAGCTCCCGGAATGACAGGGCCATGAAAAAGTCAGTGCCGATCCACCACGGCCTCAATCTGCCTGCTATGCGGTGAGGTGGGAGCCCTGCAGCCGTGGAGATGGCGAGCGTTGATGCTGCGTTGGAGATCTGGCAGGCCTCTTCTGAGCGGCGGGATCCGATCGACGTGCTGGAGCGGCAGAACGCCAATCGGCTGCCTTGGTTGATCGCTGAGCGCCACCGGCGCATGGCGAAGAGCCCCTTCGCCTGGTTTCGCGGCACTGCGGCCGTGATGGCGCAAGACCTGGGCAGCAGGCCCAACAGCGGCTTGAACGTGCAGCTGTGCGGTGATGCCCATCTGCTCAATTTCGGCTTCTACGCCTCACCGGAGCGCACGTTGGTGTTCGACATCAACGACTTCGATGAGACGTTCCCGGGGCCATGGGAATGGGATCTCAAGCGCCTGCTGGTGAGCCTGGTGCTGGTGGCGCGGACCCTGGGGCTCGACCCTGAGGAGCAGCAGCGCCTGGCCCGGAAGGTGGCGGCGAGCTACCGCAAGGCGGTGGCCGGGTTTGCCGCACTGCCCACCCTGGAGCTATGGACCACCCTCCTGCATGTGGAGCGTTTCATTCAGGAGCAGCCCAGCGGTGCGTTTCGGGAGCATCTGCTCGCCGCCGCGGCCCATGCCCGTCGCCGCAGCGGTGGCCAGGCTGTGGCCCGCTACTGCGAATGCCGCTCCGATGGTGGCTGGCAATTGCGCCATGAGCCGCCGCTGCTCTGGCGCCATCGCCAGGTGGATCCGAGCTTCTTTGCGATGCCCGACCACGATCATGCGCTGCGGGTGTTGCTGGAGGGCTATCTGGCGAGCCTTCAGGCCCATCGCCGCCATCTGGTGCGCGGCTTCCGGATCCTCGATACCGCCTACAAGGCGGTGGGGGTTGGCTCGGTGGGAACCCGCTGCAGCATTGCCCTGCTCCAGGGCCCCCATCCCGACGACCTGCTCTTGCTGCAGAGCAAGCAGGCTCTGGCCTCAGCCCTGGCGGAGCCCCTGGGTGTGCAGCCGGCCAGCGAGGAGGCGGTTCATCAGGGCCAGCGGGTGGTGGAGGGGCAGCGCCTGCTCCAGTGCGTGAGCGATCCCTTCCTCGGCTGGACTACCACTCCCGGCCACCACCATGTGTATTGGCGTCAGCTACGCGATTGGAAGGCATCGTTGGCGGTGGAGGCGATGAAACCCGATGCGCTCAAGGCCTATGGCCGCCTCTGCGCTTCGGTGCTGGCCCGCGCCCATGCCCGCTCCGGTGATCGGCTCCGGCTGGCTGCGGCCCTGGACGGGCAGAAGGCGATCGATCGGGCGCTGGGCGCTGATGCGGTGGCCTATGCCGATCAGGTGGAACGGGATTACGGCCGCCTGCTGGAGGCGATGGCCGGTGGCCGGCTCAGCAGCTAACAGCCCCGCCGTTAGAAGGTCACTTGAATCTGCATCCCGGCCGCCAGGATCCCGGGCAGCGGTTGCTGAGTGCCACTGGGATTGAAGATCCACTGGAGCGTGGGCTGCAGGTTGAGGGTCTGGTTGATCTGAATGCGGTAGCCCAGCTCCAGCATCCCTTCGTAGGCGCTGCTGCTCAGTTGGTTGCTCAGGCCGCCGCGGCCGAGGCCCAGCAGAGCTACATCCAGGGGGCGTCCGGGCAGCATGCCCTGCACCACCAGCCCCCCGCCCACAAAGGTGGGGGCGGGGGGCTGGGAGGCATCCGGCGCATAGGAGCCGCCGAGCCAAAAGCGGTGAGCGAGCCCGA
>VGPP01000177.1 GCA_016882585.1 Cyanobacteria bacterium M_surface_7_m2_037 | reverse complement strand
GCCACCGCCGACACGTTGCGGCCCCGGGTGGGCACGCCGGAACTGGTGCCGAGGAAGGTGACCTGCACGGCCGGCCGGAGGCTCCCCGGTGTGACTGATCTGATCGTGCCATGGCGCCGCCGCTCGGCACTGGCGGGATGGTCAGCCGCTCGTCACAATGGCCTGCCTTGCTGATGTGGCCTGCGATGGCTCGCCTGAGACGCCTGCCGCTGGGAGTGTTGGCTCTATCGGCTTCCTTGCTGGCCGCCCCGAGCGTTCTGGCGCGATCGGCCCAGCCCCAGGCCGCACAGGCCCCCGCGCTGAATGAGCCGGTGCTGCGGGTGCTGGTGCTGCAGGGCCCCCAGGCCAGGCTTCGTCCGGCCCTCTCGGCCGCGGGCCTGCGCCTGCGCGACGCGCAGGGGCGCTTGCTCTCAGACCTGAGTGGACAGGTGGTGCTGCAGGTGGCACCGGATGGCGGTTGGCTGCGGCTGCTGCGAGCCGACGGGGCTGAGAGTGAGCAATGGCAAGTGCGGGAGGTGTGGCTGGAGGCTGTGCCTGGTGCTGAGGAGCGGGATCCGGGCCTGTGGGTGGGGCAGCGCCGTTACCGAGGGCGCCTGCAGCTGTTGCCGCAGGCCGGGCAGCTGCAAGTGGTGAATCACGTGCCCCTGGAGACGTACCTGCCCAGCGTGGTGGGTAGCGAAATGCCGGCCAGCTGGCCCCAGCAGGCGCTGCAGGCCCAGGCGGTGGCCGCCCGCACCTATGCGCTCAAGGCCCGAAAGCCCTCGGCGTCGTTCGATGTGCAGGCCACGACCGCCAGCCAGGTTTACAAGGGTGTGGAGGCCGAGACCCCTTCCACCCTGGCGGCGGTGATGGCCACGCGGGGGCAGGTGCTCACGCACAACAACGCCCTGATCGATGCGGTGTTCCACAGCAGCAGTGGTGGTAGTACCGAGAGCAGCGGGGATCTCTGGCCGCGGCAGCTCCCCTACCTGGTGAGCGTGCCCGATTTCGATCAGGCCTCGCCGGTGCGCGATTGGCGTCAGCCCCTGGATCGCAGCCGCCTGCAACAGGCCTTCCCCGAGCTGGGCGGAGCCCTGGGGATCGATGTGCTGTCCACCACGCCCACCGGCCGGGTGCGTCAGGCGCGGGTGGTGGGTCCCAGCGGGCAGCTGTCGCTCACGGGCGCCCAGCTGCGTTCTCGCCTCGGCCTGAAGAGCACCTGGGTGCGCTTCGAGCTAGTGCCCACGGCCAGCGCTTCGGCTTCGGGGCTGGAGGGGCCACTCTTGGAGGGGGCGGCGCTTGATTCCGCCAGCGGGGCTGCCCCAGCCCTTCCGCCGCCGCCTCTGCCGGCGTTCTCGCTACCGGTGCCTTCTACCAAGACGTCGGAGGTGGTGCAGTTGGTGGCGGTGGGCCGTGGTTTCGGCCATGGCGTGGGCATGAGCCAGTGGGGTGCTCTGGCGATGGCCCAACGGGGTGAGTCGTACGACGCGATCCTCAAGCACTACTACCGCGGTACGGAGCTGCAGCCCTACAGCGATCTGGCGCGCACCGCCGCTGGGCGAGGCTGGAGCAACGACACCCCGCGCTCCCTGGCCGTTTCGCCTTGATCGCTTCCCCCGCATCCCTCGCCACCCTCACCTGGCCGCGCCAGTTGCGGGTGGAGGCCAGTGTGGATGCGGTGGCGGCCCATGTGGCCGAGCGTTTGTTTCAGGCCCTCGAGCAGGCTGCCGTTCTGGGTCTGGCCACCGGCCGCACGATGGAACCGGTGTATGCCGCCCTGCGGCAGCGGCTGATGGCGCTGCCGCCTGCGCCCTTGGCGTTGTTGCTGAGCCGCTGGCGCAGCTTCAATCTCGATGAGTACGTGGGCCTCGGCGGCGACGATCCCCGCTCCTTTGCGGCTTTCATGCAGCGCCAGCTCGCAGGGCCGTTGCAGGTGCCCGCCGGGGGGCTGCAGATCCCGGATGGCTGTGCCGCGGACCCGGATGCGGAAGCCCGTCGCTACGGCGCCGCCGTGATCGCCGCCGGTGGCCTTGATCTGCAGCTGCTGGGCCTGGGCAGCAACGGCCATGTGGGTTTCAACGAGCCCCCTTGCGGTCCGGAGGCTCCCTGTCGCTGTTTGGAGCTGAGCCGCGCCACCCGTGAGCAAAATGCCGCAGCGTTCGGGGGGGATCCAGCGGCAGTGCCCGAGCGGGCGATCAGCCTGGGGATGGCTGAGATCCTGGCGTCCCGGCGCGTGCTGCTGGTGGTCACAGGCGCCGCCAAGGCCCAGATCCTGCGCCGCGCCCTGCAGGACCCCCCGTGCCCGGAGGTGCCGGCCAGCTGGCTCCAGCACCACCCTCAGCTTGAGGTGGTGGTGGATCAGGCCGCGGCAGCTGGGCTGGAGCTCGGCTGAGCATTCAGCGCAGGTCGTGGGCTGCTGCGATCAGCTCTCTGTAGGAGCTGGCGTTGAGCACCGAGGCAAACGGCACAACCTCACCGCTGCTGCTGCCGGGGCTGAGTAGGCCTGTGCTGCCACGGCCGGCGGAGGAATCGTTGGAGAAGATCTGCCCCTCGTTGCCGGCATCGAGCGTGCTCCAGAGCGCATTGCGGGAGAAGCGCCCGTTCTCCCGGCGTTTCACATAGGCCGTGCCGGCAAAGTCGCCAGTGCTGGAGCTGGCTGAAAACGGCATTTGATAAATGCCATTGCCGGCGTAGTAGATCCCTTCGAAGTGGGTCACGTAGATGTTGTCTGTGTCGTTGTTGTATTGGTACGACCGTTGGTTGAAGGTTTCGCCGGTAACCGGGTCGTAATCCACCAGGGTTGCAGCGCCGAGGGCTTCGCCCATGAAGCCCAGTTTCTTCACGGCTGGATCGATCACGGAGCGACCGCCGGCAATGGTGTAGGTCTTTTTGTTGTTGCTCCACTCCTGTTTGCCGTTGTTCCAGATCCCGAACGCGGTGTGCGACGTTGACGTGTCTTGGTAGGTGAGATTGTGTTGTTG
>VGPP01000176.1 GCA_016882585.1 Cyanobacteria bacterium M_surface_7_m2_037 | reverse complement strand
GGGAAAGGGCCGCAGGCTGATCTCTTCAGCCACCCGTGCCACCAAGGCCTCATCCCAGTCGCGCAGGGGGACACCGCCGAGATGGTGGAACAACAGCAGGATTGCGGCAGACCAGAGCAGCAGAATCCACCAACGCCAGGCCATCGCTGCGGCGCTGAAGGCGCCAAAAAGCAAACCGTTTCACAATTGGGTGAAGAACTCGTGAAGGGCTGGTGAAGATCGCCGCTTCAGCTGGCGGCCGGTAGTAGCGCCACCATGCGGCAGCCCCCGCTTCGGGCGCTCTGGGCCTCAATCAGCCCTCCATGCACCTGGGTGATGCTGCGGGCGATCGAGAGCCCCAGGCCTGAATTCGAGCCGCTGCGACTGGCATCCGCCTGCCAGAAGCGCTCAAACACCAGCTCACGCTGTTGGGCGGGAATCCCAGGTCCGTCGTCCTCGATCGCCACGCTCACCTGTTGCCCTTGGCATTGCACCTGCAGGGTCACCGCTCCACCAGCCGGCGTGAACTGCATGGCATTCACGAGCAGGTTGCTCACCAGGCGCTGCAGTTGATCCGGATGGCCGTGCACCATCGCCGGCCGTTGCAGCACACAGCGCAGCTGCAGATGCTGGCTAGCGGCACGATCTTGATACAGAGCAGCGAGATCTTCAGCCAGATCACAGAGATCAAACCGCTGCCAGTGCTGTTGATCCGGGGCTGCGCGATCCAGGCGCGTGAGCAGCAGAAGATCATCAACCAGGCGGGTCATTTCGGCTGCGGCCTGATCAATGCGATTCAGTTTCTGGCTGAGCTCCGGTTCGGCGCGATCCAGCTGTCCCCGCTCGCGTGCTGCGCCGATCACGGCGCGAATGGCGGTGAGGGGATGGCGCAGCTCGTGGGAGGCATCGCTGCTGAAGCGCATCAGGCGCTGCAGTTGATCACGAATCGGTTTGAGCGAGCTACCCACCATCCATTGGCTGAGCACGGCGGCAGCCAACGCCCCAACGGCGCCGCCCACCACAAGCCCATTGCGCAGCCGCACGAGTTCACGATCGCTTGTAGCGGTGGAGAGGGCGCTGAACACATACCCCTCCAATTGGCGATTGGCTGCGGTTGATTCCCTCAGATATACAGGCCGCCAATAGCCAACGCCGTTGGGCACCGCAACGGATTGGCGTTCGTTTGGACGATTCAGGGCCTGCAGGGCCTTGAGATCGGTTGGTAGTTCACCGAATTGACTGAGAATCTGACGGTCTTTGTTGAAGAGAACAATCTTTTTGTTGTCCAGGGTTGATGCCCGCGACTCCAGCAGTGCCACATGCCCTGATTCCAGTTGCAGTTGTTGATCGGGCAGATGGCTGTATTCCTCCACCTCGTGCAGGATCAGTGGCATCTGTGAGGCGGCGGCCGAGGCTAGCTGTTGCACCTGTTCGCGCAGCAGGGCTGAGCGGGCGCGGCTCACTTCAAGAAACACCGCAACGCCAAACACCAACAGCACAAAGCCCGAAATCAGCACATAGCGGCCGGTGAGCTTCCAGCGAATGCGGCTGAGATCCGGCTCCATCGCGGCTGTTGTCATCAAGCGTGGCTGGCGTTGAGGCGGAAGCCAACGCCATACACAGTCTCAATCAGGTCGGGTGGGGCGCCGGCTTGGCTGAGCTTGGCCCGGATGTTTTTCACGTGGGTTTTCACGCTTTCATCGCCCGGCACATCCGCCCAGGCCCAGGCCGCTTCAATCAGTTGCTCCTTGGAGCAGGTGCGTCCCCCCGCGCGGAGCAGCGCTTCAAGCAGGGCATGCTCCTTGGGGGTTAACCGCAGGTCCTGGCAGTTGAAGCTGGCGGTGCGGCCATCCAGGCTGAGCTGTAAGTCACCCCAGTTCCAGTCGTCGCGCAGCGGCCGGGCAGCCCGCCGCAGCAGTGCCTGGATCCGCGCTTTGAGCAGCGCCGGCTCAAACGGTTTCACCAGGTAGTCATCGGCTCCCTGCTCCAGGCCGAGCACGTTGTCATCCAGGCTGTCGCGGGCGGTGAGCATCAGCACCAGGGGCTGATTGATGGGTAAGCGCCGCAGTTGGCGGCACACCTCAAGCCCATCGAGGCCCGGCAGGTTGAGATCGAGCAGCACCAGATCAAAGTGGCCGGCCTCGAGCAGGTTGAGCGCCTGCTTGCCATCGGCGCATGCTTCCGGCACCAGACCCCAGTGCAGCAACAGTTCCTTCAGCGCGTCACGGATCACGGGATCGTCTTCCACGATCAGCACTTTCATGCCTAGGAGTGGTCCGCCTGGAGCCTCATGCTCTCTCGATCCTGCAGAGCGCGAGGTGAAGAAGTCGTGAAGCTCTTCACGGGTTCTCCCCGCCGCCGGGGTTAGTGAATGCGTGCTGAGCGCTGGGGTGATTGAGCCATGCACAGGTTGACCGTGTCGGCTGCCGCACTGTTTGCTGGGATTGGGTTGGGAGCCGTTCCCAGCTGGTCGTCGCCCCATGCCGCAGGCCCCTGCGCAGGGCGTTTGCAGCAGCTCGGCTACAGGGTTGTTGAGCTCGATGCCGAGGAGGCCCACAGTTCTCTGTATGAAGCGCGGCGTGGCCGTGATGAGGTGAAGCTGATGGTGAAAAACGGCAGCTGCCTCGTGGAGCGGGTGTGGCTGGATGAATAAGGCCGCCTACACGTAGCGACCGGGATATTCGCCGGGATGGTCGATCCGGGTCACCCTGACCCCTGCAGCGCTTTTGCCCGAGAAGCGCAGGAGATCGCTGCCGCTCACGGGATAGCCCAGCTCCTGGGCGAGCATCGCCACCGCGTCGGCGGTGATGGCTTCGCTCACCTGCTGCCGCAGGACAGGATCGGCCTGAACCCGGGCCAGGAACTGCTCCAGAGGCGTTGGTGTCACGGCCGGCTGCTCACGCCCATGCCACCAGCGTCGCACCGATGGCCATGGTGAGCACCCCGATCCAGGCCTTCAACCCAAGGGGTTCACCCAGCACCAGCCAGGCCAGCAGGGCCACC
>VGPP01000175.1 GCA_016882585.1 Cyanobacteria bacterium M_surface_7_m2_037 | reverse complement strand
GGAGGCGCTGGCGCCGGAGCTGGAGGGCCTCGAGCCGCAACCGCTGCAGCAGCTCGAGCCGCTCCTGGCTCAGCTGAGCCCACCAGCCCGCTGCGGCCTCGATCTGGCCCTGCACGATTGGTGGGGGCAGCGCCTGGGGCAACCGCTGCACCGGCTCTGGGGCCTGGATCCGGGAGCGTGTGTCGCCACCAGCGTGACCCTCGGGCTCGGAGAGCCCTCGGCGGTGCTGGCGCGGCTCGAGCGCTGGCGGCTGCAGCTGCCCTCCACCCGCATCAAGCTCAAGCTGGGATCGCCCGGTGGTCTCGATCACGACCGTGCGCTGGTGCAGGCCGTGCGCGCCGCCCTACGCCCGGGTGATGAGCTGCAGATCGATGCCAACGGCGGCTGGGATCTGGCTGGGGCCCAGCAGATGATCCCCTGGCTGGCGGAGCAGGGGGTGGTGCTGGTGGAGCAGCCCCTGGCGCCGCTGCTTGATCTGGAGGCCGATACGGCGGGATTCGCGGCGTTGCAGGGCCTGGCGCCGATTCCTCTGGTGGCGGATGAGAGCTGCTGGGATCTGACCGACCTGCTGCGCCTGGCGCCCCATGTACAGGGCATCAACATCAAATTGGTGAAGTGCGGTGGCCTCAGCGAGGGCTTGCTGATGGCACGCACCGCCCGGCGGCTCGGGCTTGGGGTGATGCTCGGCTGTTACTCCGATGGCGGCCTGCTCAACAGCGGCGCCGCCCAGTTGCTGCCGCTGGTGCAGTGGCCCGATCTCGACAGCCATCTCAACCTGATCGATGACCCCTTCGCCGGGCCGGATCGGCAGGGGGATGTGCTGCGGCCCGCGGCCCGGACCGGCCTGGGTGCACAACGTGTGCAGGAGGTGATCTGATGCTCAGCCCTGATGCTCCGCTGGTGCTGCTGCAGCACGGCGGCCTCGACAACCTCTCCGGCAAGACCGGCCTGGCGATGCTTCGCTACCGGAGCGGGCCGATCGTGGCGGTGATCGATCCCGCCCATGCCGGCCTGGAGCTGCGGGCACTCACCGGGATTGATCGCCCGGTGCCCGTGGTGGCGGATCTGGCCGCCGCCCTGGCCTTTGGCCCCGCTGTGGCGGTGGTGGGGTTGGCGCCTTCCGGCGGGCGCTTGCCGCCGGAGATGCGCGCAGATGTGGTGGCCGCACTGCAGGCCGGCCTCAGCCTGGCCAGCGGCTTGCACAGCCGTCTGGCGGCGGACCCGGAGTTTGCAGCGATTCCCCTGGCGCCGGGTCAGTGGATCTGGGATCTGCGCCGGGAGCCGGCGGAGCTGGAGGTGGCTGCGGCGCGCTGCGCGGCGTTGCCCTGCCGGCGGTTGCTGGCGGTGGGCTCCGATATGGCCGTGGGCAAGATGAGCGCCTGCCTGGAGCTGCAGCGGGCTGCACAGCGCGCCGGCATCGACGCGCGGTTTGTGGGCACGGGCCAGGCCGGCATCTTGATCAGCGGCCAGGGTGTGGCCCTCGATGCGGTGCGGGTGGATTACGCCGCCGGTGCCGTGGAGGCGGCGGTGCTGGCCGCAGCGGAGGGGGCCGGTGATCAGGCCTGGGTGCTGGTGGAGGGGCAGGGTTCGCTGGCTCATCCGGGCTCCACGGCCACCTTGCCGTTGCTGCGCGGCAGCCAGCCCACCGATCTGCTGCTGGTGCACCGCGCCGGCCAGAGCCATGTGCGCACCCGGCCGGGTGAGGCCACCGTGTCGATTCCGCCGCTCCCGGAGCTGATCACGGCCTGTGAAGCGGTGGCGGCCCTTGGCCGGCCCGATGGGCTGCGCCCCAGGGTGCGGGCCATCGCCCTGAACACCGCCTTGCTTGATGGGGCCGAAGCTGAGCGCGAGGCCCAGCAGATCTCAGCACTCACAGGCCTGCCGGTGGTTGATCCGGTGCGCCATGGCGCTGATGCGCTGCTGGCGGCTCTGCTCGCAGCGCCGGCGGCTCGGTAGGCGAGCGACCGCTGGATAGGCGAAAGCCCCACCACTCAACGAGTGATGGGGCTTTCGAGCAGGGGCGGACGAGGGGACTTGAACCCCCGAATGCCGGAATCACAATCCGGTGCCTTAACCACTTGGCTACGCCCGCCAGGGCTGCGCGATCCTATCAATGCGTGTGCAGCCTCGAATGGAGCGGCTTGGAGGGCTGAGCAGGCCATGGGGTTGGTGCCTCGCGGCCGTGGCGTTGGGGGGAGCCCTGGTGGCCACCAACCCCGACGAACAGGATTTCGAGGAGTTCGCCGGTGAGCGGCTCGTGCGCCTCGTGGATGAAGAGCTCTGCGATCAGGGCGGCCTGCCGATGGTGGCGCGGCTGCTGATTCAGAACTGCTCCGAGCTGGTGCAGGGGCAGGAGCGGGTGCTGGGCAGCCTGGCCCTGCAGGGGAGCACACGCACCAATGCCGGTGTGTTCAGCCTTTACAGCACCCAACTCGGCGGGCAATCGCTGTTGCCCGGCCTGCGCATACCCCGCTACCGGATCCTCACGCTGGGAGTGGCGGGGCAGCTGGTGATGCTGCAGGCCAGTGCTGATGAGGGTTGAGGCGCCCGGGCCCAGCAGCCTGCAGCTGCAGCTGCCGCGGCTGCTGCTGGATCCCTGCCAGCGCGATCTGCCCTGCGGCGATGCCGACGGTTTGGTGCCGGTGCAGCTGGAACTGGAGGCCGGCCGGGTGGCCGCGATCCGTCCCCTGGCATCGCCCAAGGGCTTGCCACTGGCGCTCACGCCTCTGGTGGAGGCCCATGCCCATCTCGATAAGGCTTTCAGTTGGGAGCAGCACCCCAACCGCAGCGGCCAGATGGCTGAGGCGTTGAGCGTGAATCTGCGGGAGGGCGAGCAGCGCACCCTCGAGCAGGTGCGCCAGCGCGCCGGCCGCGCCCTGGATCAGGCCTGGCGCTATGGCCTGCGCGCGATCCGCAGCCACATCGATAGTGGCGGGCCGGCTGCCGCGCCCAGCTGGGAGGCCTTGCTCTCACTCCAGCAGCAGTGGCGCGGGCGCGTGGA
>VGPP01000174.1 GCA_016882585.1 Cyanobacteria bacterium M_surface_7_m2_037 | reverse complement strand
GGCCCTGCCGCTCTCGTGCATGAGTGGTTCACGCCCCGCTCTGTGGGCGGTGCTGAGCTGGTGGTGCAACAGCTCGATGCGTTGCTGGAGCGGCCTCAGCTGGCGGCTTTGGTGGATGGGGAGAGCGGCCGTGCCGCCAGCTGGCTGGCGGGGCGTTCCATCCAAACCTCGTTTGTGCAGCGCTTGCCCTGGGGGGTGAGCCATGTGCAGCAATACCTGCCGCTGCTGCCGCTGGCGATTGAGCAGCTCGATCTGGCCGCGTATCCGCTGGTGATCAGCAGCAGCCATCTGGTGGCCAAAGGCGTGCTCACCAGTCCGGATCAATGCCATCTCAGCTATGTGCACACCCCCGTGCGCTACGCCTGGGATCAGATGCACGCCTATCTGCGTCAGTCGGCCCTGGCTCGGCGCGGGCTGTCGCCGCTGATCCGCTGGCAGCTGCATCGCCTGCGCCAATGGGATGTGCTCAGCGCCCAGCGGCCCGATGCGCTGATGGCCAATTCCCGTTTCACCGCAGCGCGCATCCGCCGCTATTGGGGGCGCTCCTCCACCGTGGTGCATCCACCGGTGGCGGTGGAGCGCTTCCGCTGGGATCAACCGCGCGACGACGTGTATCTCTGCCTCTGTCGCCTGGTGCCCTACAAGCGGGTTGATCTGGTGGTGCAGGCCTTCAATGCCACCGGCTTGCCGCTGGTGGTGATCGGTGATGGCCCGGAGCGTCAGCGCCTTGAAGCGATGGCTGGCCCGAGCGTGCGATTGCTGGGGCGTCTCCCTCAAGAGGAGGTGAATGCCTGGCTGGGCCGTTGCCGGGCCTATGTGTATGCCGGTCTGGAGGATTTCGGGATTGCGCCCGTGGAGGCCATGGCTTCCGGCGCACCGGTGATCGGCCTTGGGCAGGGCGGCTTGCTCGACAGCGTGCGCTGCATCAGCAGTGGCTGCGATCAACCCACCGGGCTGCTCTTCCCCGAGCAATCGCTGCCGGCGCTGGTGGCGGCGCTGGAGCATTTCGAGGCCAACCGGCTGTGGGCACAGCTGCCTGCGGCTTCCCTGCGTGAGTGGGCCGAGCGTTTCAGCCCGCAGCGGTTCCGCCAGCGCTCCCAGGCACTGATCGAGCAGGTGTGGAGCCGGCACCAGCGCCAGCTGGCTCAACGGGGCCGCGCCATGTCTGTGCCTCTGGGGTGAGTGACCGCCGCCTGCGGGCCTCTGGAGCGGTGCACTTCTTTAATGAAGCCACTGTGCCCCCTGAGCCCTCGGCGTTTGTCCTCTGCCTCCATCCCGGCTGAGTCCACAGCCAGCAGCCTGCTGGCGGCTCAGTCGCTGCGTGGGCGGGTGCTGAAGCGGGGCGGCGACATTGTGTTTTCGCTCTTGGTGCTCAGCCTCGGCTCGCCGCTGTTTCTGCTGCTGGCCGTGCTGGTGAAGCTGAGCTCCAGGGGCTCGATCTTTTATTGCCAGCGCCGGATCGGCCGCGGCTACAAGGGCTTTGGGTGCCTGAAGTTCCGCACGATGCGCCGCGATGCCGATCGGGTGCTGGCGGCGATGTTGGAGGCCGATCCGAAGCTGCGGGCCGAGTTTGAGCGGGATCACAAGCTCAAGCGCGACCCGCGCATCACGCCCCTCGGCAAATTTCTGCGCCGCTCCAGCCTCGATGAACTGCCCCAGTTCATCAACGTGCTTCGGGGTGAAATGAGCGTGGTCGGGCCCCGGCCGATCGTGTGGGATGAACTGCGCCGCTATGGCCGCAGCATGGATGAAGTGCTGTCGGTGCGGCCCGGGCTCACGGGCCTCTGGCAGGTGTCGGGCCGCAACAACCTCACCTACCGCACCCGCGTGCGCCTCGATCTCACCTACGTGCGCCACCGCAGCTTCTGGCTGGATCTCGGCATCGTGCTGCGCACCATTGGGGTGGTGCTCCTGCCCATGGATCGCGGCGCCTACTGAGCGGCGCTGAGGATTGCCCCGAGGGCCAGGCCTGCTGCCAACCAGAGTGCCTCCAGCCTCAGGCTCAGCTGCAGGATCCGTTGCACGGAAGACCGGCTCGCTGCTGGGCAGTGCCGTGCCAGGAGCGGTTTGCTTTTGAGGGTGTCGCCGTAGCGGTTCAGCCCACCCAGCTGCACGCCGGCGGCATGGGCATAGGCAGCCTGCGACACCCCGGCATTGGGGGACGGATCGGGGGCGCCATCGTGCAGGGCGGCTTGCAGCAGGGGAATGCAGCGGGTTGCGGCGCTGGTGCCGGCGACCAGCGGCAGGCTCAACGCCACCAGCCGGCAGGGCAGCCACACCAGCAGGTCATCGAGCCGGGCCCCGGCGGTGCCCAGCCAGTTGAGCCGGCCAACGCGATAGCCCAGCATCGAATCGAGCGTGCTCGCGGCTTTGAAGCCCCAGGCCAGGCACAGCGGCCCAGGCCCTGCCGTGAGCCCGGTGCTCCAGAGCGCCGCTCCCACCAGCATCCAGAACAGGGGGGCAAAGAGCCCATCCACCGCGTTTTCGCTGGCTGTTTCGGCCGCGGCTCTCAGGATCTCTGCGGAGCTGAGCTCGCTGGTGCTGCGCCCCACAATCCAGCTCAGGGCGCGGCGCGCGGGTTCGAGATCCGCATCGATGGCATCCAACACGCCGCGCACCGCCTGCTCCAGGCTGCGGCCCGCCAGGGCACTGGCCAGGGCGATCCAGAGCAGCAACAGCCCTGCGGGCCTTGCATCGGGCAGCGCTCTGCCCAGGGCCCATTGCTCCAACAGCCAGCCGGCGGCGCCGCTGCCGCCCACGAGCAGCAGCGTGATCACGCCACCAGCCAGGCGCAGCGCCAGCGGCCGATCGCCTGCCCAGTGCTCCGCCAGCCGGCGCAACCGGCTGATGCACCAGCCCATCACCACCACCGGGTGTAGGCACCAGCGCGGATCACCCACGAGGCGATCCAGTCCCACTGCGGCGATCACAAGCAAAAAGGGGTGGATCCCCGTGAAGGAATCCACCCCGCTTGGAAGCAACAAGGCCTGGATCAGGCGGCCTTCAGCCAGGAGAACATCGAGCGCAGGCCCTTGCCCACCTGCTCGATCGGGTGCTGGCTGT
>VGPP01000173.1 GCA_016882585.1 Cyanobacteria bacterium M_surface_7_m2_037 | reverse complement strand
GGCGTGGCCATGGGGGTCACAGCTCGGCAGGGCTGTTCACGTTGCGGATCGCGCCAGCGGGGAGTGGCACCAGGTTGGAAGGTTGGCTGTCCAACCATCGCAGCAGCCGGCGCTCCCCGTCGTTGATCGCTGCGGCCAGGGCGCTGCGGATCGCTGGCGAGCTTGGGTAGATCCCCAGGAGGGGTTGGCTGCGGACGCCGTCGTGGGCCAGATGGATCCACTCCGGCGCCGTATTGGCAGCCGCGATCAGGGTGTGCAGCGCGCCGGTGTTGAGCTGGGGCATGTCCACCGGCGCCAGCAGCAGCCGGGTATCGGGATAGCGCTCCATCAGCCGGTGCAGCGCCAACAGCGGCCCCTCCCAAGGGGGTGGCTCGGCGATGGTGTCCAGCTGCGGCAGTTGCAGCGCTGTAGCCAGGGCGTGATGCCTGGGCCAGCGGCTCAGCAGCGTGATCGGTGCATCCAGCTCCGCCAGCAACTGCAGGGTGTGCTCCAGCCAGGTGCCACCGTCGGGATGCGGCAGCAGCGCTTTGTCCTGTCCCATGCGCTGGCTGGCCCCACCGCTGAGCAGGCAGCAGCGCAGGGGGGGCATCCCTGGTTTGGTAGCGGTCGTCACAGGGAGGTGCCAGGCGCCTTGATCCAATGGCTTCCTCGAGATCTGCTCCGCTGAACGCTCCTCACGTCGCCACAGCTGCTATCGCTGCTGATCCTGGCTCCCAGGCGGCGAGGGCGCAGTGCCCTTATTGCGGTGTGGGCTGCGGCCTGGAGCTGAAGCCCCCCAAGGAGCCCAGCGATCCCCAGTGGACGGCGCGCGGTGATCGCCACCATCCCTCCTCCCTCGGCCAGGTGTGCGTGAAGGGCGCCACGGTGGGCGAAACCCTGCACCAGAACCGCCTCACCACTCCGTTGTGGCGCGAGAGCCGCGATCAACCGTTCGCGCCGATCAGCTGGGAGCAGGCTTTTGCGCTGCTGGTGGATCGCATCCGCACCACCCTGGCTGAGCAAGGTCCGCAGGGCCTGGCGATCTATGGCTCCGGGCAGTTCCTCACCGAGGACTACTACGTGGCCAACAAGCTGCTCAAGGGTGCCCTGGGCAGCAACAACTTCGATGCCAACTCCCGCCTGTGCATGAGCTCGGCGGTGGCTGGCTATGCCCGCAGCCTGGGATCCGACGGCCCCCCCTGCTGCTACGACGACCTCGACCACGCCGATCTGGTGTTCTTGATCGGCACCAACACCGCCGAGTGCCATCCGGTGCTGTTTCAGCGCTTGCTCAAGCGCAAGCGCAAACAGAAAGAAGCCCTGCGGATCGTGGTCGTTGATCCCCGCGCTACGGCCACCTCCGATCCGGCAGATTTGCATCTGGCGATTCGTCCCGGCACCGATCTGGTGCTGCTGCAGGGCATTGGCCATCTCCTGCTTGAGCTGCAGGCGCTGGATGAGCGCTTCATCGCCGACCACACCGAGGGCTTCGCCGAGCTCAAGGAGCTGTGGCAGCAGTGGACGCCGCAGCGGGTGTGCGATCTCTGCGGCATCGCCGAAGCCGACCTGCGCCAACTGGCCCAGTGGTGGGCTGAAGCCGCCGGGGTGCTCAGCCTCTGGTCGATGGGGGTGAACCAGAGCAGCGAAGGCACCGCCACCGTGGCCGGGATCATCAACCTGCATCTGGCCACCGCCCAGATCGGCCGCACCGGCGCCGGCCCCTTCTCGCTCACGGGCCAGCCCAATGCCATGGGCGGCCGCGAGGCCGGAGGCCTGGCGCAGCTGCTGCCCGGCTATCGCTTCGTGGCCAACCCGGAGCACCGCGCTGAGGTGGAGCGCCACTGGGGCTTCGCGCCCGGCTCGATCGCCCCGGCTCCGGGCCTGGCGGTGTGGGATCAGATCGAAGCGATGGAGCGCGGCGAGCTGGGCTTGTGGTGGGTGGCCGCCACCAACCCGCTGGTGAGCATGCCGGCCTTGGATCGGGTGCGCGCTGCTGTGGCCAACTGCCCGCTGGTGGTGCTCAGTGAGGCCTATGCCGGCACCGAAACCGCAGACGTGGCCCACCTGCTGCTGCCCGCCGCCCAGTGGAGCGAAAAGAGCGGTGTGATGACCAACTCGGAGCGGCGCGTGACCCATTGCCCGGCCTTCCGTGAGCCCCCTGGTGAGGCGCGGCCCGATTGGGCGATCTTTGCGGAGCTGGGCCGGCGCCTCGGCTTCGAGCAGCAGTTCAGCTATGGCTCTGCGGCAGAGGTGTATGCCGAGTTCACGGCGCTCACCGCCGGCCGTGTGTGTGATCTGAGCGGGCTCAGCCATGGGCTGCTGGCGGAACACGGTCCCCAGCAATGGCCCTTCCCCGCTGGCAGTGCACCAGGCACGGGCGCAGCTCGGCTCTACACCGATCACCGCTTCCCCACCGCATCAGGCAAGGCGCGCTTCCTGGCCGAGCAGCCCTTCGGCTTGGCGGAACCCCCCTGCAACACCTACCCGCTGGTGCTCACTGTGGGCCGTTATCTCGGCCACTGGCACACCATGACCCGCACCGCCCATGTGGCGCGGGTGAACCAACAGCACCCGGAAGCGTTGCTGGAGGTGCATCCCAGCGATGCCGCCAGCCATGGCCTCAGCGATGGCGCTAGCGCTGAGGTGAGCTCCCGCCGCGGCTGCATCAGCGCCAAGGTGACCGTGACCGAGCGCATCCGCCCCGGCACGGTGTTTCTGCCGATGCACTGGGGTGCCAGCCAGGACAACGCCTGCGAAGCCAACCGCCTGATGCACGAGCAGGCCTGCGCCCATTCCAAGCAACCAGAGCTCAAGGCCGCGGCAGTGCGGGTGCGGCCGTTGGCCTGAGGCAGGCGCCTCAGGCCTCCAGCAGCTCCGGTGAGATGCGCAGAGTTTTGCCTGGGCCGGCGTCCTGCTCGATCAGGCCCAGATTGCGCAATCGGGAGAGCTGTTTGGTCACCGTCACCCGGGTGTGGCCGCTGAGGTCGGCCAGTTCGGCGTGGGTGAGCCGCAGCGGCAACTCATACCAGGCGCCATTGCGCCGCCCGAGCCGCTCCACCAGCAACTGCAGCAGGGCACCGATGCGCTGGCC
>VGPP01000172.1 GCA_016882585.1 Cyanobacteria bacterium M_surface_7_m2_037 | reverse complement strand
CTGGAGCGCTACGCCGTGGATTTCATCGCCCGCCGCATCAACGGCACCTGGGACTTGCAAGCCATCGAAGTGAACCTGCGCCAGGGGGGCACCACCCACCCCACCATGGCTCTACGGGCAATCACCACCGGGCGGCTGGATCCCGCCACCGGCCTGTTCATGGCACCCACCGGGCAGGCGGTGTTTTACAGCGCCACCGACAACCTCACCGCACCGCAATTACGGGGGCTGCTGCCGGCGGATCTGATCGACATCGTGGCCGAAGCCGACCTGCACTACGACCCCGCCCGGCTGCGGGGCAGCGTGTTTCACCTACTGGGCTGCCTTTCGGAATACGGCAAGCTCGGCATGACCTGCGTCGGCCGCAGCGCCGAGGAAGCCGAAGCGGTGTATCGCGCCACCGCCGATGGGCTGATCGCCCGGGCCAGCCAGCTGCAGGCTCAGCTCTGAGCCGGAATCACCAACACCGGCAGCCGCGCATGGGTGAGCACCCGCTGGGTTTCGCTGCCGATCAACAACCCCGCCAGGCCGCGGCGGCCATGGGAGGCCATGGCGATCAGGTCGCAGCCCAGGCGCTGGGCCGCCTCGAGGATTGCCTCATGCACCAGCGGGCTCACGCAGGTGTCGCTGCTGGCCTCCACCCCTTCGGCTTTGGCCTGATCGAGCGCTTTCTCAAGAATCGTGGCCGCGAAGCGGGCATTGGCCTGGCTGAACTGCTCGCTCAGGGCTGGATCGAGCACCAAGCCCTCGCCGTAGATCGCCACATCCACCCGGCCGTAGTAGCTCGGCTGCACGTGAAAAAACGTGACCCGCGCGCCGCTCTGCTTGGCCAATGCCAAGGCAGCATGCACGGCCTGATCGGAGAGCTCGGAGCCGTCGATCGGCACCAGCAGATGACGAACCATGGCAACCCCAGCGCAACCTCTACCGAAACGCTAGGTACTAAGCAGCGATCCAACCAGCCAGATGGGAAGCCGCCTGGGAGCGCACCAGCGCCCGTGCCGCCGGCAGGGCCGGATCGAGGCGATCGGAGCTGAAGGGCGGCAGATTGCGGCTGCGCAACCAAGCGCCCCAGCGGAATTCATGGAAGGGGATCAGCGGAGCCGCCGCCACCAGGCCCTCGCGCTTGAGCTTCCACACGAGGCTGCGGTAGGGGTCGTCCTGAGTGCCGCTCAGGCTCAACGGCAACGCGGTGGGGTGGAGCGGCCCGAGGCCGCGGCCGTCATAGAGGTAAAGCCAGCCGCGCTGATGCAGCTGCTCGAGCACCGCATGGCGCTCCGACACCTCCAGCTGCAGCACCACATAACCGAAGGCGGTGGCATCGGGATCGAGCTCGAGCAAGGCCCGCAGCCGGTGATGGCGATCCACCATCCACAGCTCACCGGAGGCACTGCGCACCAGCGGCGTGGGCTTGCGCTTGAGGTAGCGGCGCCGCTGCTTGGCATCGTCGGCGGCGAAATCAAGCTGGCGGCTGCGGATCTCGGCCATGCCCACACACAGCTGGGTGGGCTGCAGCGCCTGCAGCGGCACCTCCAGCAGATCCAGCTCATCGCCGGTTGGTGCCGGCAGAGATTGATAGGGGGGCAACCGCAACGCCATCGGCCGACCTTAAGCCGATTTGCCAGGGTGTGGCTCAGCGCCTGCCTGGTGCTGCTGCTCTGGCTGGGCTTGGCCGTTCCAGCTCGGGCCGCGGAAGCCTGTGCACCCATGGATGCCAGGGGAGTGGCGCAGCTGTTTGATCAATGGAACGGCGCCCTGCGCAGCGGCGATCCCGATCAGGTGGTGGCGCTCTACAGCACCAACGCCCTGCTGCTGCCCACCCTCTCGAATGAGCCCCGCACCACCCCGGCCGGCATCCGCGATTACTTCACGGGCTTCCTCGCCGGCGGCCCGCAGGGGCATATCGATAGCCGCAGTCTGCAATTAGGCTGCAATGAAGCGATGGCCGCCGGCACCTACAGGTTCCGCTTTGCCGATGGTCATCAGGTGCAAGCCCGCTACACCTTTGTGTATGTGTTCAGCGATGGACGCTGGCAGATTCAGCACCACCACTCCTCGCTGATGCCCAGCGCTTAAGCGCTCTGGCTGAGCTCGGCAACGCGGGGTTGGCTGGAGCTTTTGGAGCGGCAGGCCTCTTGATGCTCACGCACCGTGCAGCCATACATCTCCAGGAACAAATCGCGATCTGCCAGCGATCCGGTGAGACCGCAATCGAGGTAGTGCTGGCGCAGCGGTGTCCAGGGCCTGCTGTGCATCTGGCTATGCAATTTCTGCAAGCGAAAGCGGCGCAGAGCCTTCAGGGGCGCTTCACCGCAATGGGCATGGCAGAGGTTCTGCAGCGTGCGCACACTCACGTGGCAGTGGCGGGCCAAATCCACCATGCGCAGCGCGCTGGCGTAGTGCTCAGCCACATAGGCGGCGAGCTCAGCCATCACACCTGCATCGGCCGTGGAGGCTGCAAGCATGAGCGAGCGGGGAGCCATTCAGCCGCCAAGGCGTTGGTCAACGCGCGCAACCTACGCAAGTGACCCGCCCGCAGCGGTTAAGAACAACACAAGATTGCGCGTTATACCGAATCGGTATGAATGCGCTCCGGCTCGGATGTAGCCCCGCAGGCTTCAGAGCCTGATGCCATCAAAGATCGGCATCGTGGCAAAACCAAGCGAGGCACCCACAGGGTTGGGGCCTGCCGGCAGCGCCTGCACCGAGAACATGTAGGTATCGGCCTGGAACGGGTTATTCCAGGGCTTGAGCGCCAGCGTGATCGTTTGCCCAGGCTGGGGCGGCTGCGGGAATTGCACGGTGATGCGGCGGGCCTGGGGATCCCAGGCCGCCTGCACAGGGATCGAGGCGCCTTCCCTGCGCGGTAAGCCCACAAAGGCCTTCGTGCGCGCCGGGGCGAACTGGAAGCTGCGATCCACGCCGCGGGTCTGCGCGATCACCAGCCCACCGAGCCCTGCACCGGCCTGCTCCGGCAGGGTGATCGTGAAGTAATAGGTGGCGGCGGTCTGCCCCACATAGGCGTAGTAGTTGGTGAAGGTCACCTTCCAGGGCGGGCGGGCGAACCAGGTCTGTCCGTCCAGCTCAAGCGC
>VGPP01000171.1 GCA_016882585.1 Cyanobacteria bacterium M_surface_7_m2_037 | reverse complement strand
GCCAAAGGCGGCAGCTCCTCACCGGCGGCGCGCGCCGCATCAATGCGATCAGCGTCGGCGCGGGCGCGCTCGGCCGTCACCTCGGTGTAGGCGTTGATGCTGGGTTCAACCGCCTCGATGCGGCTGAGGTGCTGATCGGTGAGCTCACGGGCGGACACCTCGCCGCGCTTGAGCTGCTCACGCCACTCGGCGATCCCCATCAACCCTGCTGCAAATCCAGGGGTTGACGCTATCAGTCGGCACTGATGGTGAAGGGCTCGCTGCGGCGGGCGCGCAGCAGAGCATGGTTCACCTCAGCCGCCCCCTCATTGCGCAGGTCAGCCAGGAAGGGAGGCAGGGCCTCCTCCAGGCTGCTGCGCCGCACATAGGGCCCAAACCAGTAGGTGACATCCGGCTGGCGGGTTTCCACCCGCGCCCACCAGGCCAGACCAAGCCCATTGGCAACGCTGCGCAGGGGCTGGAACAGGGTGGTCATGGGGCGGTGGGAAGTGGACTCATTGTGGCCGCGAAAGCGGCGAACGCAGCCATCAGAGCTGGATATCGCCAGAGAAGCCCGCAGGGGAGCTGTCGGTGTCGCTGTGAGTTTCGCTGTGAGTGGCGAGATGGGATGTCTGGAGCTCACTCACCACCTGGTCCACCAGCTGCTGCGCGGCTTCAGTGTCTTCGGGGCTGAAGAGATCAAAGCCATCGTCATCGTGGTCCTGCACATCGGTGCTGGCTGCGGCGGGAGCTTCAGCAGGAGCGGCGGCAGCAGGTGCGGACGCCGTCAGAGGCGCGGAGGGGATCTGCGGCCGAACGATGCGCGGCGCCGGAGCCGAGCCGGTGATCTGCTTCATCCAGCCGCGGCGAGCCACCTCATAAAGCACCATCGCCGTGGCCACCGAGGCATTGAGGCTCGGTGTGGCCCCCCGCAGCGGGATCCGCACCAGCTGATCGCAGTGCTTGCGGGTGAGCATCGACAACCCAGAGCCTTCCGAGCCGGTGACGATCACCAGCGGGCCATCGAGATCGGCTTCGCTCAGGGCCACACCGGCTTCACCGGCCAGGCCGATCACCCGGTAGCCCTCTTCCTTGAGGGTTTCCAGTGAGCGGTTGAGATTCACCACCCGCGCCACAGGGAGATGTTCGAGGGCGCCAGCGGCCACCTTGGCCACAGAACCGGTGAGCCCGGCGCTGCGGCGCTGCGGCAACACCAGGCCATGGGCACCCAGGGCTTCAGCGCTGCGCACGATCGCGCCGAGGTTGTGGGGATCAGTGACCCCATCGAGGGCCATCAGCAGCGGTGGCTCGCCGATCGAGCGGCAACCATCGATCAGGCTGCCCAGATCCAGGGTGTCGGCGGCGGCAGCCTGGAGCACGATGCCCTGGTGCACCGCACCATCGGTGAGCTGACCAAGGCGCGCCCAGGTGACCTCCTCCACGAGCACGCCACCGGCCTTGGCCTCGCGCAGCAGCTGCATGAAGCGGGGCTGAAAGCGCATCTCCGGCGTGCACCAGATGCGGTGAATGGGGCGATCGCTCTCCAGAGCTGCCTGAGCGGCATGGCGGCCCCAGATCAGATCGTCGGCCGGGCCGGCGTTGAAGCGCTCGGCTTCACCGCTGGGCGCTTCAACAATCAGCGGGCGGCGCTCAACGCGGCGTTCCTGGAAGGCAGAGGGGCGTGCTCCAAAGCGGCCCTGACCCTGGGGGCGCCCCGGGCGGCGCTCTGTGCGACTGCCGCTGCCGCGGGCACCCTCAAACCGCGGGCGAAAATCCCCCCCCCTGCGCTCAGAACCGGGGCGATCCGATCCAGGGCGACCCGAAGCAGCGCGATCAGCCCCCCCGCGATCAAAGTTGGGGCGATCAGAGCCAGCGCGATCGCCGGCGGAACGCTCCGAACTCCAGCGCTCGCCACCTGATCGCTCGAAGCGAGGCCGATCCCCGCCAGGGCGGCGGGCACCATCGAAACGGCGCTCAGGGCGCGAACGATCGCCAAAGCGCTCGGTGCGCTCACCGCCAAAACGTTCACTGCGCTCAGGCCGGCGACCAAAGCTGGGGCGATCGCCACGCTCGGGGCGACTGGGGCGATCACCGCCCTCCCCACGTTCCGGACGCCACTCACCGCGGGGTGCAAACGGGCGGCGCGAACCGCCACGGGCATCCGGACGGCCTGGGCGAGCGGGGCGCGATCCTGCCGCCCCCGATCCCTGGCCCTGGTCCCTGCGGCGATCAAAACGGGGGCTCATGCGTCAGCGGGCAAAGGGGTTATCGGGTCGGCGTTCTCGAGGTGTGCCAGCAGCTGGGCAAGGCGGCTGGGATCTTGAAGAAAGAGCCAGCCCACCATTGTCTCAAACCCCGTTGCCCGGCCATAAATGCCGGCCTCACCTTTGCGGGGTCCTCGGCCGGCACGGTTGCGGCCTTTCCGTACCAGCTCTAGCTCCTCCGGCGTCAACAGGCCATCGCGCTCCAGCACAGCCAGGGCTGCTGCCTGGGCATCAGCGCGCACTTCGGCCACCACGGCTCGGTGCAAGGCGCCACTGCGGCCGGGCTGGCGGCAGTGGCGCAGGCGGTGATGCAGCTCCCACACGGCATCTCCCAGCCAGGCCAGCTGCAGCGGGCCGAGATCTGCCGTGATCGAAGAGGCCGGAATGGCTGCGAGCCAATCAGGCAGCGATGGATCCGAGGGCGGTATCGAGGTCGGGCTGGAGATGGAGGAACTGCTCAAGCCTCACCAGTTTCACCGTCTGCACGACACGGGCATTGCCCACCACCAGGAACTGCATGGCCTGGTCGTTGCAGAGCTTGGCCATCTGCACCAGGGCACCAAGGCCGGAGGAATCGATGAAATCGATCTTGCTCAGATCGATCACCAGCGGTTGCGGCGTGCTGGTGAGGTGCTCGGTGATGAAGGCGAGAAATTGCTTCTCGGAGTAGGCGTCGAGCTGGCCGGTGAAGCTGAACAGCAGACAGCCGTCCTGCTGCTGAAAACCACCGCGCAGAGACACGGTCAATCGCTGCAGATCAGTGATGGCTCCTGACCTCTGACGTTTGGGGCGCCTGCAGTGTAGTGACGGTTTTCGGAACGGGCAGGACCGCAACAAAGCTGCATTGATGAGGCGCCTCTAGG
>VGPP01000170.1 GCA_016882585.1 Cyanobacteria bacterium M_surface_7_m2_037 | reverse complement strand
GCACCGCTCCCCTCGATGCCTTTCTGTTTGAACGGCGGCTGGGATTCTGTGAGCACTACGCCTCCAGCTTTTCGGCCCTGATGCGGGCGGCGGGCGTGCCGGCACGCGTGGTGGTGGGCTACCAAGGCGGCAGCTGGAAACAGCCCCTGGCCAGCGCGCCCTATCTGCTGCTGGAGCAGAGCGATGCCCATGCCTGGAGTGAGGTGTGGCTGCCCCAGCGGGGGTGGGTGGATGTGGATCCCACCGGCTGGGTGGTGCCGGAGCGGGTGCGGTTGTCCCTCGCGGCCAGCCTCAATGCCAGCGATCGCCGGCGGCTCACCGCCGGTGCAGCACCAGGTTGGCTTCAGGGCCTCGCGAGCCAATGGCAAGGGCTCGACACCCGCTGGCAGCTCTGGGTGATGCAATTCGACAGCGCCCAACAGCGACAACTTCTGCCGGGCTGGATCACGGGGGATTGGCAAGGGGTTGTGGCCCTGTTGGCTTTGGCCGGCGGCCTGGGGGGCGGATTGGCGCTAATGCTGTGGCTGGAGCGCTGCCGTGACACCACCGATCCGGCCAGGCAAGCCCTCAACCGCTGCCTAGGCGAACTCAGAGCCCTCTCGCTGGAGCCAAGGCCAGGAGAAAGCTTGCAACAACTCCTCAGGCGTGCAAGGCAGCAGCACCCTCCTCTGCAGGCCACCCTGGACGAGCTGCTAACGCTGTACAACCGGCACAGGTTTGGCAGCCAACCCCCGGCCTGGCCGCAGCTCCGCGGTGAGCTCAGGGCCGTGCGGCAGCGACTGCGGGCGTACGGCCGTAGGCGGACAACCTGAGCTTCAACTTGGCCTGAGGGATCGCAGGCGCCGCCAGGGGATCGGTCGAGGACGACGACGTGGTGGCTGGGGTGACCGCCTCCAGCTCCACATCACTGGCCAACACGATCACCTGCAGTTGCTCCAACAGCTGCAGGAAACGCACCAGTCTCGGGAACGGGCCCTGAACGATGAACAGAGCGGAATGCTTCTCAATGTTGGCCGCCAACAGGGGATCCACCGGCGGTGGGGGTGGGGTCTTGGCATCGGGCTGGGGCGCTGAGCCATCCGCCGGCGGAGGCGGCGCTGGCGGCCGGTAACGCTCGATGGGCTGCGGCTCCACAGACACAATCGCCAGACCCTGCTGGGTTGCAAATCGATTCACCTGGGTGAGCCAGGTGCTCAAGGCGTCCGTACCGGCCACCAGCTCAAACAAACGCTCCTGCTGGGCCTGGGCCGCCCGCTGCTTCTCCAGCAAGCGCACCAGGCGAAGCTTGAGTAGCGGCAGATCGTTTTGCTTGGTCTGCATCTCCTCCACCACACCCTTGCGCTGCTGCACCTGCACCAGCAAGGGCGACAAGCCAAAGAGCAGGAGCAGACCAGCGCCGATCACCCCGGCCAGCACGGGCAGCACCAACACGGCACGCTCGGGGGTGATCAGCCGCTGGCGTGATGCATCGACCGCCTGGAAATTGGTCATGGCAACAACCCCTCTCTGCGCAACAACTGAACCCGCAGCGCCAGGCCGTTGGAGCCCAACTCCATCAGACGGTCGCGAGTGAGCTTGGCGGCGTCGGACGCAAAGGTGGCTTTCAGCTCAAAACTGAGCTGTTTCGGCGGCGCTGGAGCCGCAGCACCCCCGGTGGGTGACGGGGCTGGAGCCGCCGCAGCCGTGGCCTCCTGGGCCTTCACCAAGGTGACACCATCCTTCTGAAAAAAGGGCGAGGCCCGCAGCTGCAGTTCCAGTCCATTGATCAAGGTGAGGCCAAGGGGCTGATTCACCAAACCCAACAGCTCGAGCTGATCACCCAGGAGCTTCAGTTTCGTGAATTGCACCCCACGGGGCACCACACGGCTCAATTCCGTCAGCACCGCTGATCCAGATCGCACGCCGGCGATGGCCTGCGCCAAGGCTGTGTTGGCGGCCTCCAGCTTTTTGAGCTCAGCATTGGTGCGGCCCACCGTGAGCTGGGTTTGATCAAACTCGGCGGCAATGGGCGTGAGACGGGTCTGCTCCTGCTCCAACCAACGGCTGTACAGGAAGGCGCCCAGGCAAATCAACAGGGCCGTCAGCACAACGCCACCCCCGATCAAGCCACCTTTCCACAGCAGCTCCTTAGCGGGCACAGGCTTGGGTGCCTGCAACCCCATCTCTTCTCGCCGGCGGCGCAGGAGATCCAGTTCCAGCCAGGCGCCGGTGGCCACTGGGAAACGCGTACGTCCTCCCATTGAACCGGGGTCAGGGATGGTTCGCCAAGGCCTATCGGGCGCGTTACAACGTGCCAGACACGCTGTCGGGCATGGAGAGAGGGAGCAAGCCTGTATTCATGGCCGTCGCTGTGATGGCCGCATTCGGCATCGGCGCCGCCAAAGCATCCCCTCAGGCGGTGGTGCAATTACTCGATCAACGCCGTTGTGCAGGCTGTCGACTCCAGGGGGCCGACCTGGTGCAAGCCCAGCTGCAGCAGGTGGACCTCCGCAAAGCCCAACTCGAACGGGCGAATTTGAGTGGTGCCCAGCTGGATGGCGCCAACCTTGCTGGGGCCACGCTGCATTTCACCAGCCTGCATGGAGCCTCACTTCGGGGCAGCGACCTCAGGGGAGCGTCGCTGATGGGAGCCGATCTTCGAGATGCGGATCTCACCGGCGCGCTGCTCGATCCCGCGGGCTTGAGCCAGGCCCATTGGCAGCACGCGAAGGGCATTCAGCCAAGCGCCCTGAGCTACGCCGAACTGCACAACGCCGGCACTGCGGCGGCACAGCAGGGGCGTTATCCGGAAGCCGAAGTGTGGTTTAACGAAGCCATCCGCCGTCATCCGGAAGCCGCCATCAGCTGGCTGGCACGGGGCATCAGCCGCAACGAGCAGGGGAAATCACAATTGGCCGCCCAAGATCTGGCCTACGCCGGACAGCTGTATGGGGCCATGGGCGATCAGCCGCTCGCGGATGAGCTCACAAAAGCCAGCAACGCCCTCACGGAATCGCCCAAACAGAACAAAACAGGTAACGGCGCGGGCTCAGCACTGCTCGGCGGCGCGGCAGCTGCCTTCAAAGTGTTGGCACCACTGGCGATGAAAGCGTTCATGCCGATGGGGATTTGATGAAACCA
>VGPP01000169.1 GCA_016882585.1 Cyanobacteria bacterium M_surface_7_m2_037 | reverse complement strand
AGCAACCGCACCACAGCCGTCAACGCGATGCGTTGCTCGATCGCCTCGCTGATGCCTTCGAACAGCACGTGAATCTGGAGCCATTGCTGAACCAGCCATGAGCAAAGAGGTACTGATCCACTGGCCCAGCGGGCAGAGCAGCCGTTGCACCAGCGGGCGCGACTGGCTCGCAGCGGCGCGCGATGCAGGCTTCTCCATCCCGACGGGCTGCCTCGGAGGCAGTTGCGGTGCCTGCGAAATCGACGTAAACGGCACCACCATCCGTGCCTGCATCGCCACGGTGCCGCCCAGCAAGAGTGGCGAGCTCACGGTGGAGCTAGCGACGGATCCTTACTGGTGAACAACATCTAGGCCTTGGGTGCAGGCCTCAAAGCACTGCCCTGCTGCATCAACTCCATCCAGCGAGCCTGCATTCGCTGCACCACGGCCGCAATTTGATAGCAAAGCAGCAAACGCCGAGCCAGCTGTCGTTGGCGAGGCGAATCGAGTGCTGCCGGAAGATTGCTCTCCTGCAGAAGTTTCCGCTCTGCATCTCGCACTCGATCGATCGAATCCTGAAGCGCTGTAGCCGAGGAAGCTGGGGAAAGCATGGGGCGATCGTTGTGCAGTGCTTGTTGCCAGAGCGCGATCTGTGCTGCGGCGTCAGCCAGCAGCTGCGCTTCTGCCTGGTGAAGCTCTCTCAACACCCAAGGGCCCGCCAGAGGTTCCGATAACGCTCGCAACGCCGTCAAACAACCCGCGATCGCAGCGCAACAGCGCTCCAGCTCGTTCCACAGATGCGTCTGCGGCTGGCCAAAGGGATTCGCCCCCAATTCCAGTAGTGCAGCAGAGCGCGTTGAACGCGATTGAAGGAGAGCACGCATCAACTCCCGATGGCGTGCTTTGCGGGAAGCGGGCGAAAGGCGAGCACCAACCGAGCTCAGCAGCAGGCGTTGTTGCTCCAGCAACGCCTCACGCTGCAACTCCAACAAGCCAGCAAACGCACGCTGTTGCTCGCGGATCGCCGTGCTCGGCCAGAACAGATGCAGCGCCAATAGAGCGAGAACAACCCCAAGCAGCGTCCAGCTCAATTTCAGCCCCAGCCAGCTATCCACGGCCGTGGGCTGCATCAACCAGCCCATCACCACCACCATGCCCGTGATCTTGTAACCGGCCTGCAAACCCAGGCATCCGCCCAGCAAGCGGATCACGCCCAACATCAGCGCCAATCCGATGGGGAAGGGCAGCGATGTGAGCGCCGGCTGAGCAATCAGGAGCAGCAAACCGCCAAGCAGCGTGCAGATCACCCGTTGCAATCCCAAGGCATACGAACCGCCGTAGCTCCCCACCATCACGGCGGCCAGGGTGAGCGGCAGGTAGTAGCCATCCGGAACCGTGCTGATGCTTCCCAATCCGGCGGCAAGGCCCACGCACACCGCCAGGCGCAGGTCGTCGCGGTGAATCATCGGGAGGCCCGCCGGCACAGATCCATGCTGCGCAGTGCCTGCTGAACACGCTTCTGTTCATCAGCCATGGCTGCCGCCAACAGCGGGGAGCGCAAGCCTGTTTCGGCCAACGCCCGATGGCGATCCAGCTCCAGGGCGTGATGGAGCAGGGTTTCCCAGATCAGCAGGCGCTGGCGCCAACGCTTGCGCTGCACCAGCGACGCCTGTTGACTGCGCATCGCCATTTCCACCGCGCGGGCCAGCCTCAGATAGCCAGCGGTGAGATCCGCTGCCGATCCCACCACAGGCGCACGAATCTGCTGATCCAGGGCGAGATCCAGGCGATCCAGCTCTGCAAGCCGATTCCGTGGCCAGAACAGATAGGCCACTCCCACCGCCACCACGATGCCAATGAGGCTGTCGAGGCTGCGATTGAACACAAAATCCCAGTTCAGAGCCGTTGGCTTGGGAATCATCAGGAACATCACCACGATGTTCACAGCCGTCGACAATCCACCCTGCCAACCAAACAGCCGCAGCAGCGGAAAGCACAACACACAACTCAGCAGCACCCCCATCCAACCGGAGGCGATGGTGTGCACAACAAACGTGACCAGTGCGCCAAGGATCGTGCCCATCACCCGGCCACTGGCCGCGGGGATGGTGAGTTCATCGTTGTCGTCGACAACAATCAGCGCCGCATTGAGGGAATACCAGAGATAGGAGGTGCGATCAGCCCAGAGGGCGATTGCCGCCGTGACAAACATCACCACCGTGAGCCGCAGGCTCTGGCGCAGCAGGTCAGGGCTCAGGCGAGCCGTCACGCCCACAACCCAGCCAACCTGCAGATGACGGGTGCCAGCAGCGGAAGCAGCGAGGCAAGTCTGTTCTGAAAGCCCGGATCCGAAAAGGGGGGCAGCTCAGGGGTGCGGCTTGGCTGCTGTCGCACTCCGGATATCCATGGATATCCGCTTATGGACACCACCACCAAACACCACCACCCGCTGCCCCCCAATCCGGGCTCTCAGCGCACAGCCCCCTTAACCCTGAATCAATCCACCCCCCAGCAACCGATCACCGGCGTAAAACACCGCCGCCTGGCCCGGCGTGATCGAAAACTGCTCCTCCTCAAACTCCAACCGGCAGCGATGGGGCCGCCCAGCTGCCGCATCAGCAGCCGTAGCCGCCACAGGAGACAAGCGAGCCGCCACAGCTCCGCTGCGGTAGCGAACCTGCACCTCCACATCGATCGGCTCTTCAGGCGGAGCGATCGACACCCAATTCACCGCACCCACGAGCGCATCGCCCCGGGCCGCATCACGGCGGGGTGCCACCACCACACGGTTCATGGCGCCATCGAGGCGCACCACATGCAAGGGCTCGCTCCAGGCCACGCCCAAACCTTTGCGCTGGCCAATGGTGAAGTGCTGGATGCCATCGTGCTCGCCCACCACGCGGCCGTCTTCCAGCACGATCTCGCCCTGACGCGGCGGCAGGTAGGCATCGAGGAACGCCTTCATGGAGCCGTGGTGGTCGGCGAGGCAAAGGTCTTGGCTTTCGGGTTTCTCGGCCGTGCGCAACCCATGCCGCGCCGCTTCCGCGCGGGTATCGGCCTTGGTGAGTTCGCCCAGGGGAAACACCAGGCGCCCGAGCGCCTCCTGGGGCAGGTCGTAGAGGAAGTAGCTCTGATCCTTCTGGCGATCGAGG
>VGPP01000168.1 GCA_016882585.1 Cyanobacteria bacterium M_surface_7_m2_037 | reverse complement strand
ACATTCACATCAGCGCCGAGGTCGGCATCGCCGATGTAGCTGAGGTGGTTCACCTTGCAGCCGGCCGCCAGGCTGCTCTTTTTGATCTCCACGAAATTGCCCACGCGGCAACCCTCGCCCAGCTCGGCGCCCGGGCGCAGCTGCGCAAACGGCCCGATCGCGCAGCCGCTGGCCACCACCGCCTCACGCACCACCGAGTAGACGATCTCCACCCCATCGCCGATGCGGGCGTTGTCGATCAGGCTGCCAGGGCCGATGCGGCAGCCATCGCCGATGGCGCTGTCGCCACGGAAATGGCATTGCGGCTCCACCACCACATCCCGGCCGAAGCGGGTGCCATCGCTCAGGGTGCAGCTGGCGGGATCCACGAAGGTCACGCCCTCGGCCATCCAGTGGCGCCGCAGCCGCTCCTGGATCACGGCTTCGCACTGGGAGAGCTGGTAGCGATCGTTGATGCCGTTGATCTCATCGGCATCGGCCACCTCCACGTGCATGGCCGGGCTGAGCATCGCCACGGTGTCGGTGAGGTAGAGCTCGCCTTGGTCGTTGTTGGTGTTGAGGGCGGGCAGCACCGCCGCCAGCTGCTTCCAGTTGAAGCAGTAGATGCCGGCATTGATCAGGTTGTTGGTGCGCTGGGCTTCGCTGCAGTCGCGGTGCTCCACGATTGCTGACACCTGGCCATCGGCATCGGCGAACACGCGGCCGTACCCGCTGGGATCGCTCAACCGCGCCGTGAGCAGGGTGACGGCGGCACCGCTGCTGCGGTGGCGCTCCAGCAGGTTGGCGATGGTTTGCTCCCGCAGCAGCGGCACATCACCGTTGAGCACCAGCAGTTCACCTTCGAAATCCGCCAACGGCGCCAGCAGCTGCTGCACGGCGTGGCCAGTGCCGTTCTGCGGTTGCTGCAGCACAAACTCCAGCCCGGGCCGATGGGCCAGGGATTGCTCCACGCGCTCGGCCTGATGGCCCACGATCAGGATCTGGCGCTCGGGTGCCAGGCCGTTGCAGCTGGCCAGCACGCGTTCCACCAGGGTGGCTCCAGCCAGGGGCTGCAGCACCTTGGGCAGGTCGCTCTTCATGCGAGTGCCCTTTCCGGCGGCCAACACGGCAACGGCGAGCATCAGCGGAAGCGCACAACTGGCCGGGAATCTACTGGTGGTGGCTGGAGCCCACACCCCAGCGGCGGCGCCAGGCGCCGGTGCCTTCCACGGCTCCGCCAGCCATGGCGCGGGCCTGGGCTGCTTGCCGCTGCTTCACAATCTCAGCCCGATCGGCGCAGCCGCTGGGATCGCGGTAGGGCTCGGCCGCATTGGTGCGCAGGTGCTCCTGCTCCATCAGGCTCAGAGGCCGCAACTGGGGATGCCCATCGAGTGGGCTGGGGCTGGCTGCCGTGCCACCGCTCCAATCGCTCGTTTGCTTGAGCAGCCCTGAGGGGGCGGCGATGCTGGCCAGATGTAGTCCTGCCTGGAGCAGGGCGTTGCGGATCGCAGCCGCACTGCAATAGGTGAGCAAGCGCCCCTGGGGTTGCAGGACGGCCCCCAGCCCGCTGAGAAATTCCAGGGTCCACAGCTGCGGACAG
This sequence comes from Cyanobacteria bacterium M_surface_7_m2_037, assembly GCA_016882585.1. GTDB lineage: Bacteria > Cyanobacteriota > Cyanobacteriia > PCC-6307 > Cyanobiaceae > Vulcanococcus. The sequence goes on along the minus strand of VGPP01000168.1, from coordinate 1,555 downwards.
CGGCTGGGGGAGAAGGCATCCATCAGCACCAGATCGATCTGGCCGCGTTGGCGCTCCAGCAGTTCGCTCAGGCGGCTGCGGGCATCACCCCAGAGCATCCGCTCCGACCGGCAGAGCTCTGCGAGCTGCTCTGGGGTTCCCGCTTGCCATTGGCTGCAGAACCCGGGATCGGCCAGGGCCAGTGCCAAGGGCTCAGGGTCGAGCTCCAGCCCCCACCAGCTGAGCTTCAGGCCGCGGGCCTGGCAGGCCTCCAGCAGGGCCGCAGTGTTGCAGCCGGTGCCCACACACACATCCAGCACCTGCAGCGTGCTGCCGGCCGGCCAGCGATCCAGCCCCGCTGGCGCCACGAACTTGCTGTGGGCCTCCGCCAGGGCACCGAGGCCGCTGTGAAACGCCTCGCCGAATTCACTGCTGAACAGGCTGAAGCTGCCGTCGGCAGTGCGCCGTGGCTCAAGCCTGGAGGCGCTCGAGGTCATCCCAGAAGGTGGGGTACGACACGGCCGCCGCCTCAGGCCGCTGCAGTTGGGTGCTGCCGTTGGCGATCTGGGCCGCCACTGCCAGGCTCATGGCCACGCGGTGGTCGGTTTCGCTGTCTACCTCGGCGCCGCGCAGCTGCACGCCGCCCTGGATGGTCATGCCGTCGGCGAATTCTTCGATCACGGCGCCCATCGCCCCCAACTGGCGCGCCATCACCGCCAGTCGATCGGTTTCCTTCACGCGCAGCTCCTCAGCGCCGCTGACGCGGCTCACCCCTTCGGCGCAGCAGGCGGCCACCGCCAGCACCGGAATTTCATCCACCAGGCGCGGGATCAGCTCGGCGCCGATCTCAAAGGCCTGCAACGGGCCGTGGGTCACGCGCAGATCGCCCACCGGTTCGCCGGCCACATCGCGCTGGTTGAGCACCTCGATGCGGGCGCCCATCTGCTCGAGCACATCCAGGATGCCGGTGCGGCTGGGGTTGAGCCCCACGTTTTCCACGGTGAGCTCGGCGCCGGGGGTGATCGCGCCGGCCACCAGCCAGAAGGCCGCCGAGCTGATGTCGCCTGGCACCACCACCGCCTGGCCGCGCAGGCTTGAACCGGGCACCACCGTGACCTCCGTGTTGCCAGGGCCGCCCACCGTGAGCTGGGCCCCGAAGGCGCGGAGCATGCGCTCGCTGTGATCGCGGCTCTGCACCGGTTCGATCACGGTGGTGGGCCCCTCAGCGGTGAGGGCGGCCAGCAGGATCGCGCTCTTCACCTGGGCCGAGGCCACGGGGGTGCGGATGGTGGCGCCATGGAGCTGGCGGCCTTGGATCGCCAGAGGGGCCAGGTTGCCACCGCTGCGCCCGGCGATCGTGGCTCCCATCTCCGCCAAAGGGCCGCCCACCCGCTTCATCGGGCGGCGGCGCAGGGAATCGTCGCCGGTGAGCACGAAGTGGCGCCCGGTCCGGCCGGCCAGCAGGCCGAGCATCAGGCGCATGGTGGTGCCGGAGTTGCCGCAATCGAGCACGGTTTCAGGCTCCCGGAAGCCATCGAGCCCCACCCCTTGCACCACCACGGGCTGGCCGGCCTCG
>VGPP01000167.1 GCA_016882585.1 Cyanobacteria bacterium M_surface_7_m2_037 | reverse complement strand
CCCATGCCGCGCCGCTTCCGCGCGGGTATCGGCCTTGGTGAGTTCGCCCAGGGGAAACACCAGGCGCCCGAGCGCCTCCTGGGGCAGGTCGTAGAGGAAGTAGCTCTGATCCTTCTGGCGATCGAGGCCGCGCAACAGCTGGTGGCGGCCGTTCTCGCTCTGCTCGCCATGGCATACCCGCGCGTAGTGGCCTGTGGCGATGCGAGCAATGCCGCGCTCCTCTTCGGCCCAGCGCAGCATCGGGCCGAATTTCACCTCGCGGTTGCAGCGCGAGCACGGCAGCGGCGTGATCCCATCGCCGTAGCCCTGCACCAGGAAATCCACGATCTGCTCTTTGAAGTGCTCGCGGAAATCCACCACGTGGTGCTCCACCCCAAGCTGCTCACAGATGCCAGCGGCATCCACCAAGCCCTCGGCGCAACAGGCACCCTTACCGCTCATCAGCCAGAGGGTGAGGCCTTCCACCTGCCAGCCCGCCTCCACCAGCAGCGCTGCGGTAAGCGAACTATCCACCCCGCCGGAGAGCCCCACCGCCACACGGTGTTCGCCGGGCCAGGCCTGCAGCCGCTCGAGAGCCAGTGCTCCCGCCGGGGTAGCGGCCACGGAAGGATCCGCAGCGGCAGGAATCGCAGAAAAACGGGCCAAACCAACAAAACGACCCGGCCCTGCAGCCCGATCGGCGTGATCCCTCCATCATGGAACTGACACCAACCGGCCTGTCTTGCCCGTGCCTGCCTGGCCCCCGCGCGATGCCGAGCACCTGCTGGTGAGCGGCGCGCAGATGGCGGCGCTGGAGCAGCAACTGTTTGCCAGCGGGTTGCCGGTGGAAGCCTTGATGGAAAAAGCCGCGCTGGCGATGGCGCGGCGCCTGCAACAACCCGATTGGTGGCCCGAGCTCGAACGCAGCGGTGCTCTGGTGCTGGTGGGGCCAGGCCACAACGGCGGCGATGGGCTGGTGGTGGCCCGCGAACTGCACCTGGCGGGGATCGCGGTGCGGATCTGGAGCCCGTTTGAGCACCACAAACCGCTCACTGCAGCCCACCTCCGCCATGCCCGCTGGCTCGGGATACCGCAGCTGGATGCAGCACCCGATCCCGCCGATCCAGCGCTCTGGATCGATGCTCTGTTCGGCATCGGCCAGAGCCGCGCGCCCGATGCGGCGCTGGAGCAACTGCTCGAGAAACGCCAGCAGCAACAGCCGGGCCGCCTGATCGCCATCGATGGCCCCACCGGCCTCTGCGCTGACAGCGGCCAGCCCCTGGGCCGCGTGGCCGCCTGCGCCGCCCTCAGCCTGAGCATCGGCCTGCTCAAGCAGGGCTTCCTCCAGGATTCGGCCCTGGCCTGGGTGGGCCGGCTGGAACGCCTCGATCTGGCCCTACCGCCCTCGCTGTTCAGCGGCCTGCCCACCGAGCAAGCCCTGGCCCTCAGCCCGAGCGACCTGGCCTCGGCGCCCTGGCCGCAGCGACCGGCGGCCGCCTCGAAATACCAGCGGGGGCGGCTGTTGGTGATCGCCGGCAGCGAGGCCTATCGCGGCGCCGGCCAGCTCTGCCTACTGGGCGCCAGCGCCAGCGGCGCGGGCAGCCTGCGCGCCGCTTTGCCACAGCCACTGGCCGATCAGATCTGGAGCACGCAGCCCCATGTGGTGGTGAGCGCTGCACTGGCCTCTCATCCCAGCGGCAGCCTCAACCTCGCCGCCCTCAACACCACTGCCCTGGAGCGACTGGATGCGGTGGTGCTGGGCCCAGGGCTCGGCACCCCATCAGACGCGGAAGCACAGGCCGAAGCGGACACATGGGAACTGCTTCAGCGCTTCCCAGGGGTGCTGCTGCTCGATGCCGATGGCCTCAATCGCGTGGCGCGCTGGGGAACCACGGCCTGGCTGCAGGGCCGCCAGGGCCCCACCTGGATCACTCCCCACCAGGGTGAATTTGCTCGCCTTTTCCCCCAGCTGGCTGAAGCTCCGCCCCTGGAGGCCGCCCAGGCTGCAGCCCAGCAGTGCTGCGGTGCTCACCCCTGCACCGTGCTGCTCAAAGGAGCTCGCAGCGTGATCGCCGCGGGCGATGGCCGGCGCTGGCAGCTGCGAGAGGCCTGCAGCGCTGCGGCGCGGGCCGGCTTGGGCGATGTACTGGCGGGGTATGCCGGTGGCCTGGCCGCGCGGGGCGGCGGGGATGCCGCTTTGCTGGCCACCAGCGCCCTGGCCCATGCCCATGCGGGGCTGGTGGCGGCGCGGCAGCACGGCCTGGGCGGCGCCGATCCCATGGCTGTGGCGCATGGGCTGAAAAGCGTGGAGCCCAACACAATGCAGAGCGAGCAAACGAATTAACAACCATTGGCCATCACTTGAGTCTCAACACAAGTGTGTGGATTTGCTGCTGAAAGCTGAAGCGCATCTGAAATCACATCGCCTTTGGCAGAACCCATAGGAGATTTGCCCAACTTCCAGCTTTGGGTTTATGACCGCTTCCGGACTTTCCCCGGGGGGCGCCAGTCGCCGCCGAGGCAGTGACCCGATTAGTTGGTATCTCTCCACCATCGGCCGCGTTCCCCTTTTAACTCCCGCCGAAGAAATCGAACTGGGCAATCAGGTGCAGGCGATGATGCGCCTCACCGAAGAGGAGCCCGAGAATGGTTATAGCGATCAGCAAAAGAAAACAATTCGCGTTGGCCGCCGTTCCAAAGAACGGATGATGAAAGCCAACCTGCGCCTGGTGGTGAGCGTTGCCAAGAAATATCAGGGCAAAGGGCTTGAACTGCTCGATCTGATCCAGGAAGGCTCCCTCGGGCTCGAGCGAGCCGTGGAGAAGTTCGACCCCACCCGCGGCTACAAGTTCTCCACCTATGCCTTCTGGTGGATCCGCCAGAGCATGACGCGCGCCATCGCCTGCCAGGCCCGCACGATCCGCCTGCCGGTGCACCTCTCGGAGCGGCTCACCGCCATCCGCAAGGTGAGCCTGGATCTGGCCCACAAGCTCGGCGCCATGCCCAGCCGCAAGGAGATCGCCGAAGCGATGGACATGCCCATCGATGAGCTCGATTCGCTGCTCCGCCAGGCCCTCACCACCTCCAGCCTCGATGCCCCGGTGAATGGAGAGGAAGGCCGCAGCTTCCTCGGCGATCTAATCGCCGACAACAGCCACGCCGAGCCGCTCGATCAGGTGGAGCGCGGCATGCACCACGAGCAGCTGGGCCGCTGGCT
>VGPP01000166.1 GCA_016882585.1 Cyanobacteria bacterium M_surface_7_m2_037 | reverse complement strand
CCCACCATCAGCAGCTCCACGTCGCAGGCGTTGCGATCGGAGCACTCCACCACGTGATCCACGCCGGCCTTCACCGCTTCACGCTGCTCGGCCGGCACACGCAGATCCACCAGGCTGCCGCCGTGGGGTGCGATCAGGCCCTTGGGCGAGGCAACGGTGCTGGTCATGGCGGCGGACGATCCCTACGGGTGTTGGCGGCGATTCTCCCAGAGAGCGCCGGCGGGCTCGAACCGGATGGGTGTCCACTGCCGGATATCCATGGATATCCGGCAGTGGAGGGCACAAAAAAAGCACAACAAGGCACAAAAAAGGGGCCCGAGGGCCCCTTGAAATCAGACAGTGCTCGCGAAGCGAATCAGGCCTTCTCCAGGCGGCCGTAGAGCTGACCGGTGATCTTCACGTCCACGGGATCGTGGCTGCCCATGTCGGTGTCGGAGGGCTGCACAGCGGTGAACACACCAGCGAATTCACCAGTGGTGGCATCCACCTTGGTGATGGAGAGGTTCATCTCACCAACGCCATCGATGTAGCGCTTGGCGTTCTCACGGGCCAGCTCGTCGTCTTGGCCGTTGAGAGCCACCAGACCCTGGGCGTACTGCACACCGGTGGTGAGAGCGCGGCCCTTGGGATCCAGGAAGTTGGAGGTGCGGTAGCTGGGAACGCGGTAGCTGCCGTTCAGATCGGTGCTGGTGGTGATGGCGGCGCCATCAGCGGTGGCATCGAGCTCTTTGCTGGAGAAGGTGAACGGCACTTCCTCACCGCCGGGCAGCAGCACGGTCACGATCTGGAAATCGATCCCGCCTTGCTCCTTGAAGTTGATGGCATTACCGGTGACAGCCAGGTCGCCATACACCTGATCGAGGCTGGTGGTGAAGCGGGTGAGGATCTTCGACTCCACAAACTGCGCTTCCTGACGCTTGTTGGCGGGCTCGCCCTTCACATACACCTCAGAGGGGTGCATGCAGATCTCACGCAGCTGGTACTTGGTACCCGCATCCAGGCTGATCGAACCGCGAGCCGAATCCGGCAGGGTCGGGCAGTCGTTGGCCAGACCGGTGTTGTGGATGTCGTCGTAGGTGAGGTTGGCCCGATCAACAGCCTTGGCACCGCCGCTGCAGGCGGTCACGAGGGTGAGACAGAGCGCCAGCACAAGGGCCAGCAGAGGACGGAAACGCATGGGGAGAAGCCGGTCTGACAGGGGAAAACCTCTGGATGGGGTGCGCCCGCTGCGGATACTACCGGTGCAAAAAGCCCATTCCGCGTACCATGTCGCGGCTCTCAACAACCTGTATGCGAGAGCCGCGGATCCAGACCGAATGAACGACGGCAGCACCACTGATTCCACCCGCAGCCTTGCGGCAGGTGACTGGGAAGCACGCCTCAGCGCCGAACTGATGAGCCTCCAGGCCCTGGCGGATGAAGTGGATGGCGAGCCTGAAGCACTCCTGTTGTTGCTGCGCCGCCTCGAGGAACTGCACCGCTCGATTCAGGACGGCCCCTTCCGCGCCAGCCTGCCCGCCGACCGCGGCGCCCTGTTCAACCTGCTCCAGGGCATGGAGAAGAGCGGTGGCTGGCCCTACATCCCCCGCTTGCAGCTGCGCACCTTCATGGATCTGCTGCAAAACGGCGAAGCCGATTCGCCGCTGGCCGCTTAGAGCAACGCACCCAGGGCCGTGAGCAGCCGATGGGCCAGCGGCAATTTGCCCATCGGCTCAAGACGCTCCACCGCCTCACCAGGCCCCAAAAGCCAACCCTGATTGGTGGCGCTGCCGAAGCCCGCCTCCGGCTGATCGATCGGATTGGCGAACAGCAGATCGCAGCCTTTGCGGGCGAACTTGGCCTGGGCCTGTGGCAGCACATCGCCGCTGTGGGCAGCAAAGCCGAGGATGCGCTGCCCCGCTGGGCGCCGCCTCACCAGTTCCACGAGCAGGTCGGGCACAGGGGCCCACGGGCCAGCCATCACCGCTTCCAGCTCCGCTTTGCTGGGCTTGTGGCGGAGGGTGCGCGCCGGCCGATGGTCGGCAACCGCCGCCGCCATCGCGATCGCATGGGCGTTGGGCTGGAGGCGCTCCAGCGCCTGCTGCAACTCCGCGCCGGTGTCGATCGGGTGCAGGGTGAGGCCCTCCAGCCAGGCGGAATCAACCTGCAACGGTCCGTGCACCAGATCCACCTGCGCCCCACGCAAACGGGCCGCCTGAGCCAGCAGCACGCCCATCCGGCCCGTACTGGGATTGCTGATGCAGCGGGCGGGATCGAGCCATTCGCGGGTGGGCCCAGCACTCACCAACAACCGGCGACCCTGCCAATCGCGCCGCCATCCCCAGCTGGCGAGGCTCTCCAGCGCCAGCAGCACCAGCTCCGGCTCCGCCATGCGCCCTGAACCCTGGCGATCACAGGCCAGCAGCCCCTCCGCCGGGCCCAAGGGCAACACCCGCTCAAACCCCTGCAACTGCTCCCAATTGGCGCGCACCCCTGGCGCACTCCACATCGCCGTGTTCATGGCGGCGGCGGCCAGCACCGGGGCCTCCGTGGCCAAAAGCGTGGACGCCAGCAGCGTGTCGCCAAGGCCATGCACCCAGCGCCCCAGGCTGGTGGCGCTGAGGGGCGCCATCACCACCAACTCGGCCCACTCCGCCAGCTCCACGTGCAGCGGGCGAGGGGCCGTGTGGCTCCATTGGTCCGCGTCGAGGTAGCAGCGCTCGCGGCTCAGGCTGGCCAACGCCACGGGGCTCACCAGTTGGGCTGCACTGGGGGTGAGCACACAGCGCACCTGAGCACCGCGCTTCGCCAGTGCACTCACCAGCAACGGCAACTTCACCGCGGCGATGCTGCCGCTGATGCCCACCAGGATGCGCCGGCCCGCCAGCGGATCCGAGGCAGCGGCCGGCTGCGGCGGCTCAGTCTTCATCGAAGGGTTCCTGATCCACCAGATGCACGTAGGGCCGCGCCAGCTCCGGGCGGTGAATCGCCACCGCGCGCAGCAGGTGCCAGTCCTGCAGCCCAGCGAAGGGGCTGGGGTAGTCGTCCTCCTCGAGACGCCGAGCCAGCACCGCCACCGCCTCCTCATCCAGGGAGGCAAGCAGCTCGGGTGTGATGGCAGCGCTCTGGGTCATGGGGGGAGGGCAACAGGGCGGCAACGCCACCAGCAAAGACTGATAAGTTCTCGCCACGGCCCCCCGCGGGGCAACCAGGGGAATTAGCTCAGCTGGTAGAGCGCTGCGATCGCACCGCAGAGGTCAGGGGTTCGAGTCCCCTATTCTCCATCC
>VGPP01000165.1 GCA_016882585.1 Cyanobacteria bacterium M_surface_7_m2_037 | reverse complement strand
ATGCCGCGCAGGCCCTGGATGTACTCGCTGCGCTGCGCTGGGGACAGACGGCTCAGGGCATCCACCATCGGGCTCAGGCTGCCGCCACCGGCTTTTGGAGGCTTGCTGAAGGCGGAACCGGCGCCCAGCAGCAGCGCCCCGCTGAGGGCGAGGGCAACGCGGGAACGAAGAAGGCGGTGGGCCATGGGTGGCACAGAAGGAAGCCCACACATCCTGCGGAGCAGAGGCCGCTTCAGGGGTTTCCGGAGCCGACACACCTATGACCAGATGCAACCGAGTGCCCGCGCAGCACCACCGCGAAGCCTTCAGCGCTGCGCCGGCATTCCAGCTGCCCGCCATGGCTGGCCGCCACCCGCGCCGCAATCGCCAGGCCCAGGCCGCAGTGACCGCTGCCGCCCCGGGCGCGGTCGAGCCGCTGGAAGGGCTGCAAGGCCTGCGGCCACGCCTCGCCAGGGATGCCCGGGCCCTCATCCCACACCTCGATGCGAAACCCATCGGGGCCGTCGCGCCGCAACACCAGCCGCAGGGGCGGCTGGCCGTGGCTGAAGGCGTTATCGATCAGGTTGCCCACCGCCCGGCCCAGCGCCGTGGGTTGCACGCAGGCCTCGAACGGTTCGAGATCGAGCTGCAGCTGATCAGGCTCAATCGCCGCGCTGAGCTCCGCCAACCACTGATCCAGCGGCAGCTGCACCGCCGCCTCCGCGTCGCCGCCACCGGCGAAGAGCAGGAACTGCCCCGTGATCCGCTCCAGGGCATCGAGATCCGCTTCGGCGCGCTGCTGCTCCCCATGGCCCGCCAGGCGCAGCCGCAGACGGGTGAGAGGGCTTTTCAGATCGTGGGCGATGCCCGCGAGCATGGTGGTGCGATCGCGTTCGTTGGCCGCGAGGCGTTGCACCATCGCCTTGAAGCGCGCCGTGAGACGGCGCACAGCGCCACTGCCGGATGAAGGCAACGGTGCCGCCTGCGCTGCCGCCCCGACCTGATCACTGTTGCCCACCTCGGCCAGGGCCTGCTCCAACTGCTGCAGGGGCCGCTGCACCTCCCACCAGAGGTAGAGCAGCGAGCTGGAAATGCTGCCCGCCAACAGCGCCAAACCCAACAGCAGCGGATCGGGGGCACGCCCCCGCTGCGGATCGAGCGGGGTGAACAGCCACACCGGCTCCAGCGGCGAGAGCAGCTCCACCCAAGCCCCCGGGCGTTCCCCAGCCGCCGCGAGCACTGGCGGGCAGGGAGCGATCTCGCGGCAGAGCTCCTGCTGCAGCTGGCGGGCCTGCCGCTGCAAGCGGCGATCAGCGCTGAGCGGGGGGTTGGCCCCCACCCGCAGCGGCAGGCCGCTCAAACGCGAGAGAGCGGCCGGGGGCAGACGATCCAGGGCCAGCTCCCCGAGCCGCAGGTTGAAGGCCACTTCGGGGCCCAGCTGGATGATCTGGGCTCGCTCCAAGCGCTGGGCCAACAGCGCCTGCAGCACCGCCAGGCTGAGGGCCGATACGCCAGCCCCCACCAGCGCATATTTAACGGCTGCGGGGCTGGCCATCAGGAACAAACACGTAGCCGTACCCCCACACCGTTTGCAGGTAGCGGGGGCGTGTGGGATCGGGCTCCACCAGCTTGCGCACGCGCGACACCTGCACATCCATGCTGCGGCTGTCGGTGTCGGAGCCCGGGCCGCGGGCCAGCTCGATCAACCGCTCGCGCGATAAGGGCCGGTGGGGGTGCTGCACAAAGGCCGAGAGCAGGCTGAACTCACCGCTGGTGATCACCACGGGAACGCCCGAACGCTCGAGGCTGCGGGCCGCCAGATCAAGGCGGTTGTCGCCGAATTCCACGAGCTGACCTTCCGCCAGCGGCGTTCCGGCGGGCAAGGCCACCCGGCGGCGCAGCACCGCTTCGATGCGGGCAGTGAGCTCGCGGGGGAGGAAGGGTTTGCCGAGGTAATCGTCGGCGCCCTGCTCCAGGCCGATGATCCGATCCACGCCATCGCCGCGGGCGGTGAGCATCACCACGGGCAGATCGTCGCCGCCATCGCGCAAGCGGCGCAGCAGGGTGAGGCCGTCGTCGCCTGGGAGCATCACATCCAGCACCACCAGATCGGGCCGCTGCCCCTCCAGGCGCGCCATCAGCTGCTCGCCGCTGCTGAGACAGCGCACGTCGTAGCCCTGATCGGTGAGATAGGTGCCGAGCAGGCGCCGCTGCTCGGGGTCGTCATCCACCACCCAGATGCGCGCTGGGGCCGTGCGGGGCGCGACAGCCATCGAGGGTTACAAGGGCCTGGGCCGACTGTATGGAGATCAGGGCGCTCAGACTGCGCCAGACAGATCTGGTCACAGCTTGGTGGTGGGCTCACAGCTGACGCTCGCCTTCGCTCCATAGCCTTGGGGCATGCGCCGGATGCTGCAGCGATGGGGGACCCTGGCCCTGGCGATCAGCCTGGGCCTGAGCTCTGCTGCCTGGGCGCAGACAACGGCAGAACAGCAGAGCTACCAACAGCGCATGCGTCTGCTGTTTGAGCGGCTCGATCGCAACAACGATCAGCGCCTGCAGCGGCAAGAGGTGCAGGGCCAGCCCTATCTCGAGCGCCATTTTGAGCGGCTCGACAGCCGCAAGCGCGGCTATCTCGGGCCAGAAGACCTCACCCCGTCTCAGGGCACGCGCGGCGAACGGGCCGCCCGTTTCTTCGAGCAGGCCGACCGCAACGGCGATGGCGGCATCGACCGCCGCGAAGCCGAGGCCTACAGCTGGCTGCAGCGCCATTTCGGCCAAGCTGATCGCAACGGCGATGGCCGCGTGGATCGCCAGGAGCTGCAGGGCCTGGGCGAGCAGCGCCGCCGCCAACTCTCTGCTCCATCCCAACCTTGATCCACTCCTCGCCCCGCCCGCATCTGGCCTGGATCGGCCTGGGAGCCCTGGGCAAGCCGATGGCCCACAACCTGCTGGCGGCTGGCCATGGGCTCACGGTGTTCAACCGCACGGCGAATCGCTGCGAACCCCTGCAGGCCGCCGGCGCCCGGGTGGCGGGCAGCCCGGCAGACGCGGCACGTGAGGCCGAGGTGCTGCTGCTCTGCGTGAGCGACGACCGCGCCGCCGAAGCCGTGCTGCTGGGCCCAGAGGGCGGCGCCAACAGCACTCCAGACAACGACACGACCACACCTCCCGAATTCTGTACAGACCGCACAGAATTCGGGACAGCCGCGATTCACGGCCTACAGCCCGGCTCCCTGGTGATCGACTGCTCCACCATCAGCCCCAGCACCAGCCGGCACCTGGCGGCCGTCCTGGCGAAGCGCGGCATCCGCTACATCGACGCCCCCGTGACCGGCGGCACCGAAGGCGCCAAAGCCGGCACGCTCTCAGTGCTGGTGGGCGGCGAGGCCGA
>VGPP01000164.1 GCA_016882585.1 Cyanobacteria bacterium M_surface_7_m2_037 | reverse complement strand
CGGATCTGATAACGGTTATCAGGCACGATGCGGCGCTCCGCCAGCCGGTGCCCCGCAGCCTCCAATCGCTGCTGCAGCGCGTCGCCGGAGCGGTCATCGGCCAGGGTGCGGGTGTCGGACACCGTGAGCAAAGCGATGGCGAGGCTCAAATCGGCAGCACAGGGGCAACCTTCATCGTCGCAAGAGAGTGCACGCGGCGATGGTTAGCGTTGTGGCCGCGGATGTCCCACGTGTGGGAACAATCAGAATCCTGCTGTTCGCTGGGCTGCGCGAGCGAGCCGGTTGGGGCGAACAGCACTGGCCGGCCAATCCTGGCTGCGCTGCAGGGCTCACACCCCGTGAGCTCTGGTTGCAGCTGCAGCTTCCTGGCGAGCTGGGTTCGCAGGTGCGTGTCGCAATCAACCGGCAGTTCGCCGACGCCGACACCCCCCTGCGGGCAGGCGATGAGCTCGCCTTTCTGCCCCCAATCAGTGGGGGCTGACACTGAGGCCATGCTGATCAAGATCGATCTCCACAGCACCGGCTTCGAACCGCTCGTTGTGCTGGAGCATTGGCAGCAGGCGCAGAGCGGGATTGCGGCAAGCGCCGCTGAAGCTCACTTCATTGGCAGGGTGCGCGGCGTCGCCGCGGATGGCTGCGCCCTCGAGGCGCTCGAGCTCGAGCACTACCCCGGCATGACCGAGCAACAGCTGGAGCAACTCGCCCGTGATTGCTGCAGCCGCCACGGAGTGAACCGCTGCCTGGTGCAGCACCGCATCGGCCGAGTACTCCCCGGCGAAGCGATCGTGCTCGTGGCCATCGGCGCCGACCGCCGCGGCCCCGCTCAGCGCTGCTGCCAGGAGCTGCTCGAGGCCCTCAAACACCACGCCCCTTTTTGGAAGCGCGAGTGGCGCAGCGACGGCAACCGTGAGTGGCTGAGCGGCAACACGCCGCTCTGAACTCAAAACACCGGCAAGCGCAACAGCTGCGCCCACAGCTCCGTGCCCGCCTCCAGGCTCCCCAGCTCCGCCGGAATCTCCAGCAGCAGATCGGCCCCCTGCAGCGAACCGATGCGGGAGGAGGCCTGCGAGCCTTCGCTCCGCGCCCAGAGCCCGCCATCGGCCGCCAGCGCCAACTGAGCCCGGGCCAGCTCGGGCCGACCAGCCCCCCGGCGCAGCGGCGCCTCAAGCCGCACTTTCAGCCGCGGCAATAGCTGCAGCTCCACACCCTCCAGCCGTTGCAGCGCCGGCCAAAGCAGCTGAAGCGCCGTGATCGCCGCTGCCACTGGATTGCCCGGCAGCCCGAAGAACGGCACCCCCGCCACCTGCCCCCAGGCAAAGGGGCGCCCGGGCTTGAGAAACAGCTTCCAGAAGCGCACCGCTCCCAGTTCCTCTACGAGCGGCCGGATCCAGTCGCTATCGCCCGCCGATACGCCGCCTGTGCTCACCACCACATCACACCCCTCGGCCAACTCCCGCAGAGCGGCGCGCAAGGGCTCCGGTTGATCCACAACCACGCGCCGATCAGCCACGTCGTATCCCAACCGCTGCAACAACGCCGTGAGCAGGGCCGAATTGCTCTCCCAGATCTGACCCGGGCCCCGCTCCACCCCAGCCGGCAGCAGTTCATCACCGCTGATCAACAGGCCCAAGCGCGGCCGGCGGGTCACCCGCAGCTGCTGCACGCCGCAGCTGGCCAGGCGCCCCAGATCTGCCACCCCCAACCGCTGCCCCGCCGGCACCAGCTCCTGACCAGGGGCTGCTTCTTCTGTGGGTTGGCGAATCCAGGCATTGGGCCCGCAGGGTTTCACCAATGCGAGCTGCTCACCCTCCAGCGCCACCAATTCCTGGGGCAGCACCCGCTCACTCCCCTCCGGCACCACCGCGCCGGTGAGGATGCGCACCGCTTCACCGGCGGCCAATGCTTGTCCGTAGGGCGCGCCAGCGGACGACGCACCCACCAACCGCCACTGCTGGCCTGGCTCGGGCTGGGCCGCGCCGGCAATGGCGTAGCCATCCATGATCGAAGCCCGAAATCCAGGCACCGCGGCAGCAGCCAGCACAGAAGCTGCGGTGGTGCGGCCGAGGGCTTCGGTGAGCGGCAGGGCTTCTTCGAGCCCCAGCGGCTGCAGCGCCTCCAGGATCTGAGCGCGGGCCTGCTCCAGCGGCAGCCCTTCGCGGCCGTAGGGCTCAGCCTTCACGGGATCAGGCATCCGCGATGCCCTCCTCGCGCTGCCAATCACCATGGCGGCCGCCGCTCTTGCTCAGCAGGCGCACGCCGGTGATGGTCATCGCCGGGTCGGCGGATTTGAGCATGTCGTAGAGGGTGAGCAGGCCCACCTGCACGGCGGTCAGGGCCTCCATCTCCACCCCGGTGCTGCCGGTGGTGCGGGCGCTGGCCTCGAGGCGCAGGCCGGCGCCATCGCTGCAGGCCTCGATCGCCACATCCACGCCGCTCAAGGCAATCGGATGGCAGAGCGGGATCAACTCCCAGGTGCGCTTGGCCGCCTGAATCGCCGCCACCCGCGCCACCGCCAGCACATCACCCTTGGGGGCACGGCCCTCCAGCACCAGGGCCAACACCTCCGGGAGCATCACGATCACCCCTTCGGCCCGCGCTTCACGGCGGGTGGCCGGCCGCTCGCCCACCTCCACCATGTGCACCTCACCGGCGGCATTGAGATGACTCAACGATCTCGGTGGCAACTCCGGCGCCATAGCTGAGGCTGCAAGCAATCGCCCCACCATCCTGCTCGGCGTCAGCCGCGTTGCGGAGAAAACCAAAAACTTTCTGGATCGGGTGGAAGCAACCCTGCAACCGCTCTACCTTTCCCATCACCTTGAAGGTGGTGTGATGCTTGTGAAAAGCGGAAGCGGCTCCTTTTCGATGGTGGGCGGGTTCGTGATGAGTGCCCCGCAACACCACACGCCGCACCCTCAGCCGGTTACGGGCTTTGCCCTGCTCTGTAACCAGCTGCTCAAGCGCTTCCGCTAACAGCTGCAACCCGCGTGGGATGGTGAGCCCACACCCGGGCCCATCCCCATGCGCTGGAGCCGCCCCTCCACCAGCCTCTGCGCGTTCATCACGCTGTTGAACGATCGGCTGGGGGAGAGCATCGTGTTCCCCCTGCTGCCGTTTCTGCTGGCCAGCTTCACCAGCAATGGCCGCACCCTCGGCCTACTGGCGGGCAGCTATGCCCTGGCCCAGTTCGCCTTCACGCCGCTGATCGGCGCCCTCAGCGATCGCTACGGCCGCAGACCCGTGATCGCCGCCTGCGTGGCGGGTTCGGTGCTCGGCCTCGGGCTGTTTGCCGTCACCCTCAGCATCAACTGGCAGGCCATCCCCTGGGCCGCCGGCACGGCGATCCCCCTGGCGTTGCTGTTTGGCGGTCGCCTGATCGATGGGGTGAGCGGCGGCACCGCCGC
>VGPP01000163.1 GCA_016882585.1 Cyanobacteria bacterium M_surface_7_m2_037 | reverse complement strand
GCCAGCTTCTCCAGGGTGGCCTTGTCGGCATCGGCGGGCACCTCGAGGTTGCCGCGCACTTTGCCCTTGATCTGAATCACCAGGGGCACGGTGTCGCGCACCAGGGCGCTGGCATCGGCGGCGGGCCAGCGCTGGGCGTGGATGCTGCTGGCGGCGAGGGCATCTCCGGTGTTGCGCCCGCCGAGCTTCAGCCAGAGCTCTTCGGCCAGGTGGGGTGCAAAGGGAGCGAGCAGGATCAGCAGGTTGCGCAGGGCCTCGCAGGCGATCACCTCACCGCTGCCCTCGAGGTGGGTGCCCATCGCGTTGCTGAGCTTCATCAGCTCTGAAACGGCGGTGTTGAACTGGTAATCGCCATCGAGGTCGTCGCTGATCTCGGTGATGGCGGTGTGCACCGCCCGCCGCAGCTCTTGTTCTGCGGGCTTGAGTCCGCCGCCAGCAGCGGCGTCGGCAATGGCCTTGGCCACCAGTTCGGGCCCACCGGCTCCCGCCGCCAGGCTCAGGCCGCGCTCACAGGCACCATCCACCAGGCGCCAGATCCGCTGCAGGAAGCGGAACTGCCCTTCCACATCGGCGTCATCCCACTCGAGATCCTTTTCCGGCGGCGCCTTGAACAGGATGAACATCCGGGCCGTATCGGCGCCGTACTTGTCGATCACCACGGCCGGATCCACGCCGTTGTACTTCGACTTCGACATCTTTTCGTAGAACGTCTCCAGCACCTCGCCGCTCACGGGATCGCGCGGATCGGTGGGATCGGCCACATCGGCCGGCGCGATGTATTTGCCGGTGTGGGGGTTCTTGTAGGTGATGCCTTGCACCATGCCCTGGGTGAGCAGGCGCTGGAAGGGTTCATCGAAGCCGAGCAGGCCCCGGTCGCGCAGCACCTTGGTGAAGAAGCGCGAGTAGAGCAGGTGCAGGATCGCGTGCTCGATGCCGCCCACGTATTGATCCACGGGCAGCCAGCTGTTCACCGCCTCTTTGCTGAAGGGCAGGTTGGTGTTCTTGGCGTCGCTGTAGCGCAGGTAGTACCAGCTGGAGCACATGAACGTGTCCATGGTGTCGGTCTCCCGCTTGGCGGGCTTGCCGCAGCAGGGGCAGCTCACATTCACCCAGCTCTCCAGCTGCGCCAGCGGTGACCCCCCTTTGCCGCTGAAGGCCACATCGCGGGGCAATTCCACCGGCAGCTGATCGGCGGGCACGGGCACCATGCCGCAGCTGTCGCAGTGGATCACCGGGATCGGGCAGCCCCAGTAGCGCTGGCGCGAGATCAGCCAGTCGCGCAGACGGAACTGCACCTTCTCTCGGCCCCAGCCCTCGGCTTCGGCGGCGGCGGTGATCGCCTGCTTGGCCTCGCCGCTGGGGAGCCCATCGAAACGGCCGGAGTGGATCAGCACCCCGGCTTCGGTCCAGGCGCTGCCTTCAAAGGCGTGCTCATCACTGCCTTCGGGGATGACCACCTGTTGCACCGGCAGCTCGTACTGGCGGGCGAACAGAAAATCGCGCTGGTCGTGGGCGGGCACACCCATCACGGCGCCAGTGCCGTATTCGGCCAGTACGTAATCGGCGATCCAGATCGGGATCAGCTCGCCGTTGGCGGGGTTGCGCACCTGGGCGCCGATCGGCACGCCGCGCTTGGGCTTGTCTTCGGCGGTCCGCTCCTGTTCGCTCTGGCGCGACACCAGATCGCAGAAGGCCTCAACGGCGATCTCCTGCTCGGGCGTGGTGAGCTGCGCCACCAGCGGATGCTCCGGTGCCAACACCACATAGGTGGCGCCGAAGATCGTGTCCGGCCTGGTGGTGAACACGGTGATGCGCTCAGCCGTGTCGTTGCCGTCGGCATCCACCACGGTGAACTGCAGCTCGGCGCCGGTGCTGCGGCCGATCCAGTTGGCCTGCATCGTGCGCACGCGCTCTGGCCAGCCTTCGAGCTTGCTCAGGTCGTCGAGCAGTTGCTGGGCGTAATCGGTGATCTTGAGGAACCACTGGCGCAGCTTGCGCTTCTCCACCAGGGCACCGGAGCGCCAGGAGCGGCCTTCGCTGTCCACCTGCTCATTGGCGAGCACGGTCTGATCGATGGGATCCCAGTTGACCGTGGCGTCCTTCTGATAGGCCAGCCCGGAGTCGAGGAATTGCAGGAACAGCCACTGGGTCCAGCGGTAGTAATCGGCGTGGCAGGTGGCCACCTCGCGCTGCCAATCGATCGAGAGGCCCAGCTGGTTGAGCTGCTCCCGCATCGAGGCGATGTTCTGGTCGGTCCAGCCGCCGGGGTCAACACCCCGCTCGATGGCGGCGTTTTCTGCCGGCAGACCGAAGGCATCCCAGCCCATCGGATGCAGCACCTTTTTGCCGCGCAGCCGCTGAACCCGCGCCACCACATCGGTGATCACGTAATTGCGCACATGGCCCATGTGCAGGTTCCCCGAGGGATAGGGGAACATCGACAGGGCGTAAAAGGCGTCGTCGCCGGGCTTCAGCTCCGGCGTGTCGTGCAGGCCGTTGTCCTGCCAGGCCCGTTGCCAGCCGGTTTCGATCGCCTGGGGTTGGTAGCGGCTGCTCTCGCTCACGGACGGCCTGGGGTGCGAAGGGGGGCTTGGGGCGATGCTCCCACAGCCCCTAAGTGAGAGGCCTGAGCAGCGCGATGGCCCCGCGGTTCACCAGGATCAACTCACCACCGCTCTCCGGTTCCAGACCGATGTAATCGGCATCCACCCAGCGGGGAATGCCATTGAGAGTCGTGCCCTCAACCAGCTGCAGCGCCAGGGGGGTGCGCTGGCGGATCCAGCTCTGCAGCTGCCGGATTCCCGGCTGGGAGGTGTCGAACTGGGGGGCTCTGTTGTCCATGCTGCTCCCCATAGGATCGGCCTCAACCTCATGCCTGCACAGGCAGGCTGCCGCGCGTGTCGTCCCCCAGCAAGAGCCTGTTCAGCACCCTGCAGGGTGAGCTGAGCTTCAGCAAATACCAGGGTCTTGGTAACGACTTCCTGATGCTGGATGGCCGCACCGCCAGCGATCCGGAGTTCGTGTTCGGGCTCACGCCGGAGCTGGTGGTGGAGCTGTGCGATCGCCGCTTCGGCGTGGGCGGCGATGGCGTGATCCTGGCGCTGCCCCCCAACAACGGCGGTGAGCTGCGCATGCGCATCTTCAACGCCGATGGCACCGAGCCGGAGATGTGCGGCAACGGCATCCGCTGCCTGGCCCGCTTCCTGGCCGACCGCGATGGCGATGGCCCCGGCCGCACCTGGCAGATCGACACCCTCGCCGGCCGGATCGTTCCGGAGCTGCTGCCGGATGGAACGATCCGGGTCGATATGGGTGCTCCCTTCCTGGAGCCGGCCCAGGTGCCCACAACCCTGCCCGTGGGTGAAGCCGGGCTACCCCAGGGCGAGCTCGAGATCGATGGCGAGCGCTTTGCCGTGGCAGCGGCCGGCATGGGCAACCC
>VGPP01000162.1 GCA_016882585.1 Cyanobacteria bacterium M_surface_7_m2_037 | reverse complement strand
TGGCGGTGCGGATGGCCATCTGGATCAGGCTCACCACCGCCGCTTGGCGTTCATCAAAGAGCTCCGCCACCAGGGCTGAATCGCGGTCGAGCCCCAGGGTGAGCTGGGTGAGGTCGTTGGAGCCGATGGAGAAGCCATCGAAGCGCTGGGCGAAGGCCTCGGCGGCGATCACGTTGCTGGGCAGTTCGCACATCACGTACACCTGCAGGCCGTTCTCGCCGCGCACCAGCCCCTGGCCGGCCATCTCCGCTAACACCCGATCCCCCTCCTCCGGCGTGCGGCAGAAGGGCACCATCGGAATCACATTGGTGAGCCCCATTTGCTCCCGCACCCGGCGCAGGGCTTGGCATTCCAGGGCGAACGCCTCACGGAACGCCGGGGAGGTGTACCGGGACGCCCCACGCCAACCGATCATCGGGTTCTCTTCCTTGGGCTCAAAGCAGTGGCCGCCAAGCAACTTGGCGTACTCGTTGCTCTTGAAATCGGAGAACCGCAGGATCACCGGCTTGGGGTAGAAGGCCGCGGCGATGCGCCCCATCCCCTGGGCCAGATGGTCGACGTAGTAATCGCCGGGGTGTGTGTAGCCCTCGGTGAGTTGGGCGATGGCCTGGCGCTCGGCCGGATCCTGCAGCTGCTCCGGCCGCAGCAGGGCCATCGGATGCACGCGGATGTGGTTGGCGATGATGAACTCCAGCCGCGCCAGACCCACCCCATCGCAGGGGATGGCCGCCAGGTTGAAGGCCTCATCCGGATTGCCCACGTTGATCAGGATCTGGGTGCGCGTGGGGGGGAGCTCACCCAGATCGCACTCCTCCATGGAGAAGGGGATGGCGCCGCCGTACACATGGCCCTCATCGCCCTCGCAGCAGCTGGCGGTGATCAGGGCGCCGTCGGGGATGCGTTCGGTGGCATCGCCGGCGCCAACGATGGCGGTGATACCCATCTCGCGGGCAATGATCGCCGCATGGCAGGTGCGGCCACCCTGGTTGGTGATCACGCCACTGGCCCGTTTGAGGATGGGCTCCCAATCGGGATCGGTGCGTTCGGTGACCAGCAGATCACCGCTCTCAAAGCGTGCGATCTCCCGGGGGTGGCGCAGGATGCGCGCCACACCGCTGCTCACCGAGGCCCCGATGGCACGGCCACTGCAGAGCAGCTCCGCCTGGTGCGGCTGCAGATGCCAACTGCGCAGCACGGTGGGGCTGCGGCGGGATTGCACGGTTTCAGGACGGGCCTGGAGAATGAACAGCTCACCGGTGGTGCCGTCCTTGGCCCATTCGATGTCCATCGGGGTGGGCTGGCCGCGGCGCTGGCTGTAGTGGGCTTCGATGCGGCAGGCCCAACTGGCCAGCTGCAGCACCTCCGCCTGCGTGAGGGCAAAGCGGCGTTGCTCCGCCTCCGGCACCTCCAGGTTGCGCGTCGAGCCGTGCTCGCCGTACACCATGCGGATGGCTTTGCTGCCGAGCCGTTGGCTGATGATCGGCGCATAGCCCTCCAGCAGGGTGGGCTTGAACACCAGCACCTCATCGGGGTTCACGGCCCCCTGCACCACGTTTTCCCCCAGGCCGTAGGCGGCGGTGAGCAGCACGGCATCGCGGAAACCGGTTTCGGTATCCAGGCTGAACATCACCCCGGAGCAGGCCAGGTCGGCGCGCACCATGCGCTGCACGCCGATGGAGAGGGCCACCTCGAAGTGGTCAAAGCCGTTGATCTGGCGGTAGGAGATGGCTCGGTCGGTGAACAGGGAGGCGAAACAGCGGCGGCAGGCGGCCAACAGCGCCTCCTCCCCCTGCACGTTGAGGTAGGTCTCCTGCTGCCCGGCGAAGGAGGCATCGGGCAGATCCTCCGCGGTGGCGCTGGAGCGCACGGCCACGGCGGGTGAGCCCAGTGCCCGGTAGGCCTCCAGGATCTGCTGCTGCAGGGCTGCGGGCAGGGCCGTGCCCAGTAGCAGGGCCCGGGCCGCCGCGCCGGCGGCCTGCAGCTGGCCGATGGCATGGCCATCCAACCCATCAAGCACGGCGTGCAGTTGCTGCTGCAGCCCGGCCTCCGCGAGGAACTGCCGGTAGGCCGTGGCGGTGACCGCAAACCCACCGGGCACGTTCACCCCCTCCGGGCTGAGCTGTTGGATCAGCTCGCCCAGGGAAGCGTTTTTACCGCCCACATCCGCCAGATCCCCCAGGCCCACGGCCTCCAGGGGCAGCACCAGTGCTGGGGTGAGCGGCTCCATAGCCTTGTCTTAGCCATGGCAGCCGGAGCCCAAACGATGCAAGTGGTGCCGCTACGGCTGCAGCCCGGTGACGATCTGCGGCTCACCCTGGAGGCTTGGATGCGGCGGCAGAACATCGCTGCGGCCTGCCTGATCAGCGGCATTGGCAGCCTGCGGGGGGCGCAGCTGCGCTTCGCGGGCCACGCGCAGCCCACCGCCCTGGACGGCGACCTGGAGATCCTGAGCCTCTCGGGCACCCTCTCGGCGGATGGGGTTCATCTGCACATGGCCGTGGCTGATGGGCATGGCGCGGTGCTGGGCGGCCATGTGGCCGTGGGCTGCGAGGTGCGCACCACTGCGGAGCTGGTGGTGGGGGTGCTGGAGGGTTGGCGCTTCAGCCGGGAGCTGGATCCCACCACGGGCTACCGAGAGTTGGTGGTTGAGGGGCCTGCTGCCGCAATGCCGCTGCACACCTAAGGCGCCTAGCCCGATGCAGCGGTTCAGCCCGGCAGGCTTCAGGGGATGCCACCGATCAGCTGCTACGCCCGCTTCTCCAAGATCGCGGCGCGCAATGCCGGCCGATCGATCACGTTCACGGCCGCCTGTGGGGTGGTTGTTGGCTGGCTGGCCACCGGCCCGCTGTTCCACGACAGCGACACGTGGCAGCTGGTGATCAACACCGCCACCACGATCGTGACGTTCCTGATGGTGTTCCTGATCCAGCACACCCAGAACAAAGACACCGAGGCGCTCCAGATCAAATTGGATGAGCTGATCCGCGCCACCAAGGGTGCCCACAACGCCCTCATCGATCTGGAGGAGAGCACCGAGCAGCAACTGGATGCGTTCAAGCGCCAGTACGAGGCCCTGGCCAAGGCGGCGCAACGCAACCTGCAAACCGGCGAGCCCGACACCGATAGCCCCGAAATCGGCGCGCAGGGGTAGGTTTCCACCGCCGGCATGACCTGGAGCGATTAAGGCCGGGCTGCGCAGCGCACCTCCACATGGTCCGCATCGGCCCCCGGCAGGATGCACAGCGCCCCCACGTGACACGGCTGGTTGGAGCCGCTTAGGGCGAGTAACGCCCCTAAGCGTTGTGTTGGCCGATCCACGGCTTGATCCGCTGGAAAGGGAAGGCCAAGGAAGTGAAACACCTGCTCCAGCGTGGTGGCGGCCCCGAAGACGAGCCGCAGATTGTCCGGTAATGACGGGGGATCGGGATCGGGATCAAACAGGCGATTGATCAACGGCTCCAGGCTGTTGCGCATCGCCACGAACACGTGATCGCCCG
>VGPP01000161.1 GCA_016882585.1 Cyanobacteria bacterium M_surface_7_m2_037 | reverse complement strand
ATGATCCGCTCCACCTCATCGGCCTGCTCGATCACCACCACTGGCTGGCGGCCGAGCCGGCGGGCCAGGATCGCCGTTTCGATGTAGCGCTGGTCTTTGTAGCCGTTGCAGATCAACAGCGCTTCGGGGTCGTCGATCAGCGAGAGGGCAATCAGCAGCTCCGCTTTGCTGCCGGCTTCAAGGCCGAAGTGCCAACGCTTGCCGCAGGCCACCAGCTCTTCCACCACGTGGCGCTGCTGGTTGCACTTCACCGGAAACACGCCTTGGTAGCGGCCGGCGTAGCCGTATTGCGCGATGGCGCGCTCAAAGGCGGCGTGCAGGCGCTCGAGCCGATCGTCGAGGATGTCGTCGAAGCGGATCAGCAGCGGCAGGCCGAGGTTGCGTCCCTCCAGCCCCTGCACCAGCTCCATCAGATCGAGGCTGCCGCCCCGTTCGCCCTGGGGTTGCACGCTGATGTGGCCGCGGGCATTCACCGAGAAGTAGGGCTCGCCCCAGCGGCTGAGGCCGTAGAGCTCGGCGCTGTCGGCCACGCTCCAGTGCTGCTGGCCTGCGATGGCGGAGGGGGCGGTCACCACAGGCTGCGGAGGTGCGGGTAGGCCCTGATTTTGGGGTCTGCTGTCACCAGGGGGATGGTGTGGTCAGAGGAGCTGGAGATCCAGGCCGTGATCCACGAAGTTCAGAAAGTCGCGATCGAGTGTGATGAGCCTCCAGCGGCCTGCCCCAGCGAAGGCAGCCAGATACGCATCCATCCAACGTTTCGGCGCCGCCTGATCCAGGCAGGCGAGCTTCATCCAGCCCGGCATCAGGTTGGGTGGTTCCTCCACAACAGCCACCTGTGGCAGAGCCGAGAGGCTTTGCAGGGCGTGGAAGGCGTCGCGGTTGGTGGCTTTCGGAACTCCGTAGGCCTTCAGCAGTGTTGGCGTTGAGGCCAGGCGCAGAAAGCTCTGCTGGCTTGCCCGGCACCAGAGCCAGGGTTGATCCGGCGTGGCCTCCAGCAGGGCTTGGCGCGTCTGCTGATGGCGGGGATGGGCCTCGAAGCTCACGGCGAGCCATACGCAGGTGTCAATCAGGCAGGCCGGCACGCAGGCGGTCCTCCTCGGCGAGGGTGCTTTGTTCCAGGGCCAGCAGCTGCTCCAGCGGTGGCGTGATGCCTGAGCTGGCGGGATCGCGGCGAAACACTGGCAGGCCATCGGGGGCGATCTCAAGTGCCCCTGAGCTGGATTCCGTGGGCGCCATGGGCAGCTCACTCAATCCCTGCCGGATGTAGTCGGCCACGAGCTCTTTAAACGGGCGGCCCAGGTGCAGTGCGCGTTGGCGTGCCTGCTGCACCAGTACATCGGGAAGGTCGATGGTGGTTTTCATGACCGCACCCACACAACTCAACTTTACTGGCTTCCTGGTTTGCTGGCTTACGGGGTGTTGGTGCCTGTGCTTGCCAACCGGTAGCCCCGCCGCGGACGATGGGCCGGATCTGAACCTTCTTTCCCATGGCTGCTGAACGCACTTTTGTTGCCATCAAGCCCGATGGCGTGCAGCGCGGCCTGGTGGGCGAGATCCTCGGCCGCTTCGAGCGCAAGGGCTTCAAGCTGGTGGGCCTCAAGCAGCTCACCCCCAGCCGTGAGCTGGCTGAGAGCCACTACGGCGTGCACCGCGAGCGCCCCTTCTTCGCGGGCCTGGTGGACTTCATCACCTCCGGCCCTGTTGTGGCGATGGTGTGGGAAGGCGACGGCGTGATCGCCAGCGCTCGCAAGCTGATCGGCGCCACCAAGCCCCTCGAGGCTGAGCCCGGCACCATCCGTGGCGACCTGGCCGTGAACATTGGCCGCAACGTGATCCACGGCTCCGACGCTCCCGAAACCGCCCAGTTCGAGATCGGTCTGTGGTTCCAGCCCTCCGAGTTGAGCGACTGGACCCCCGCCGATCAGACCTGGCGCGTAGAGGGCTGAGCCCCCTGAGTGGCTCTGGCCGCGGCTCAGGCTGCAGCCAGGGCCGCCCACAGCAGCTTGCAGAGCAGGTGCAGGCCTTGATCAGCGCCCATCGAGTAGCGCTGCCTGCACTTGCCGAGATCAATCAGGGTGTGTAAGCCCCATTCCGCGAGTCCCAGCAGGGGCACGCCGGTGATCAGCGCCACCAGCAGCCCATGGATGGCACCGTGGGCGCTGAGCCACCAGCGCCACGACACGCTGCCTGAGCATCCCGGACATTTCTCCTGGGCCATGCGGTCGCCCTGAAGGCCGAAATCACCCAGGAAATGGCCCATGGCGAGCAGGGCCAGCAGGTTGAAGAAGGGCAGCGGATCCATCGTGCAGGTCTGGCCCCGGTTGCATCCCCATGCTGCTGCGGGCGCCGGGCGCTGACTGCCGCTTGAGGTGATCCGTTGCGCAGGCTCATCCCCCGAAGCGATCCCAGCGGAAGAGCTCCAGCAGGGCCTGTAGTTCTGGGTTGCAGCCTTCCGGGCTGAGGTTGGCGCTCAGCAGTTCGGCCGTGATCGCCGCCAGCAACACGCCGTTGCGGTGGTGGCCGGCCGCCAGCTGTAGCCCGTTCAGCGGACTGGCCCCCAGCAGCGGCCCTTCATCGGGGGTGCACGGCCTGAAGCCCCACCAGCGCTCCATCGGTGGCCACTGGCTCGCCTCGGGCAGCAGGGCCTCGATCCCGGCCTGCAGCTGCCGCTGGCCGAAGGGGGTGAGCCCTTCGGTGAAGCCCGCCTCCCGTTCGCTGGTTGCGCCCACCACCAGCAAACCGTCTTCGCGGGGCACGAGATAGGTGCCGGGGCCAAAGATCACCCGCTGCAGGGCCTCCCGCGGGCCCTGCAGCGAGAGCATCTGCCCCTTCACCGGGAACACCGGCAGCTGCGGCAACAGTTGGGCGCTCCAGGCACCGCTGCAGAGCACCGCCGCGTCGGCCGGGAGGATCTCCACATGGGCCGCGGCATCGCGCACCCGCACGCCCGTGAGCTGGTGGTTGTTCTGCAGGAGCTCGAGCACTTCCACACCCTCCTGGAAGCGCACCCCCAGCTCCACGCAGGCCCGCTCCAGCGCCCGCATCAGCTGGCGGCGGTTGTCGATCTGGCCGTCCTGGCGGAACAGCAGCCCGGCCTGCCAGCCGGGGCCGATACCAGGCAGTTCGCGCTCCAAACCGTCACGATCCAGCGCTTCGCCCCACGGGGCCGTCGGGTACACGTCGCGTTCGGCGGCCGTGGCGAAGGGCACCACGATGCCGCAGGGGCGCAGGCCGCAGCTGAGGCCGCTGTCGGCCTCAATCTGCGCCACCCAGGCGGGGATGCGCTCGAGGCTGCGCTGGCCCAGTTGCAGCAGCGCACCGCTGAGCCCTTCGGCGTGGGGAGCCAGCATTCCGGCGGCCACAAAGCCGGCGGCCTCACTGCGCCGGCGGCTCAGCACTTCCACAGCTCGGCCGCTCCGGGCCAGGGCATGGGCAATCGCCAGACCCATCAACCCCCCGCCCAGGATCAGCACCGGCGCATCGGTGTTGGTCGCAGGGGTGGCGGCCATGGCT
>VGPP01000160.1 GCA_016882585.1 Cyanobacteria bacterium M_surface_7_m2_037 | reverse complement strand
AACTCCCGCGGCACGGCACTCACCGATGCGCGCAGCTCCCGGGGGGCCCCCTCCATCTCCGGTGACTGAACCAGAGCTTGCGTCATTCCCTGGGCTGCACCGGCCAACGTTCAGGCCACCTTAGGAAGTTGAGGCCTTCGCCCCGATGCCCACCGGGGGACTTGAACCCCCACAGCCGAAGCCACTGGAACCTAAACCCAGCGCGTCTACCAATTCCGCCAGGTGGGCGTGGCGCGACTGTACGGATGCACCGAGAATGCGGTCAATCTCAAGCCGGTCATGGTTGCCAGCCTCAGCGGAACACTTGCTCTGGTGGTGGGCCTGGCCGTGCTGCTGCTGCCCTTGATGGCAAGCGAACTCTCACGCCCGCGTGATGCCCTGTGGGGCGCCGTGGTGCTGCTGCTGGGGCTCACCCTGGTCACCAGCGCCGACCGGCTCACGGGTTCACCGATGCTCGCCGTGCTCTGCGGCGGCCTGCTGATCGGCCGCCTCGGCCTGGAAGTGGTGCAGCTGCGCTGGCGAGCCCTCACCCCGGAGGAGCAGCAGCGCCTCCTCTCACTCGAGCGCTGGCAAACAAGCCTGAGCGAGCTGCTGGCAAGCGCAGCCCGGGGCATCGCCGTGGTGAGCGCCGCGGCGGGCACCGTGCTGGCTGCGCTCCAGCGCGGCGGCGGCGGCAAAAGCAGCAGCGGCAAACGCTGGGTGCGCGCAGACGATGTCAAGGCCAGCGAAGAGCCTGCCAACCAGCCCAGCGAGCCCACACCAGAACCCACGCCCGTGGTGCACTCCTTCGCCGAAATCGATCAGCTGCTCCAGAGCGCCGTCAGCCAAGCGGGATAATCGGCCCTTGCTGCTCCAGGCGCCGTGACCGCCAGCTCTGCGCCCGCGACCTCCTACAAAGACACGCTCAACCTGCTGCAGACGCCCTTCTCGATGCGGGCGAACGCCAAGGTGCGGGAACCGGAGATCCAGGCGTTCTGGGCGGAGCTACAGCTCTATGAGCGCCTGAGCCAGCAGAACCCGGGCGAAAGCTTCACCCTCCACGACGGCCCCCCCTATGCCAACGGGGCCCTGCACGTGGGGCACGCCCTCAACAAGATCCTCAAGGACATCATCAATAAAACGGCCCTGCTGCAGGGCAAGCGGGCGCGATTCATCCCCGGCTGGGATTGCCATGGCCTGCCGATCGAGCTGAAGGTGCTGCAGGGCCTCAAGAGCAGTGAGCGAGCCGAGCTCACCCCCGTGAGCCTGCGCCACAAGGCCCATGCCTATGCCCTGGAGCAGGTGGAAGGCCAGAAAGCCGGCTTCCGCCGCTGGGGCATCTGGGCCGACTGGGATCAGCCCTACCTCACCCTGCAGAAGAGCTACGAGGCGGCCCAGATCGGCGTGTTTGGCGCCATGGTGCTGGCCGGTCACATCTACCGGGGCCTCAAGCCGGTGCACTGGAGCCCCAGCTCCCGCACCGCCCTGGCGGAGGCCGAACTCGAATATCCCGATGGCCACACCTCCCCGAGCGTGTATGCGGCCTTCCCGGCGGTAGAGCTGCCGGAAGCCCTGGCCGCCCAGCTGAGCGCCGCCGGCCTCAGCGCGGAGACCGCCACCGCGGCTGGCGGCCTCGCCGTGGCCATCTGGACCACCACTCCCTGGACCCTGCCCGCCAACCTGGCGGTGTCGGTGAACGAACGCCTCGACTACGCCATCTGCGCCGTGGCCCCCCAGGGCGACAACGCCGCCCCGGCCGTGAGCCATCTGGTGGTGGCCGCTGAGCTGCGCGAAAGCCTGGAAACCAGCCTGGGGCTTGCGCTCACCCCCCTGCTGAGCGTGAAAGGCGCTGATCTCGAAGGGATCGTGTACCGCCATCCGCTGCTGGAGCGCACCAGCAAGGTGGTGATCGGCGGCGACTACATCACCACCGAAGCCGGCACGGGCCTGGTGCACACCGCGCCGGGCCACGGCGTGGACGACTTCAACACCGGCAAGAAGTACGGCCTGCCGGTGCTCTGCCCGGTGGATGAAGCCGGCAATCTCACCGCCGAAGCCGGCCCCTTCGCCGGCACCAACGTGCTCAAAGACGCCAACCCCACGATCCTGGACGCCCTCGAGGGCACGGGGCTGCTGCTCAAGCAGGAGCGCTACGAGCACCGCTACCCCTACGACTGGCGCACCAAAAAGCCCACGATCTTCCGCGCCACCGAACAGTGGTTTGCCTCGGTGGAGGGCTTCCGCGCCGCAGCCCTGGAGGCGATCGCCCAGGTGGAGTGGCTGCCGGCCAGCGGCCGCAACCGCATTGAGGCGATGGTGAGCGAGCGGGGCGACTGGTGCATCAGCCGCCAGCGCACCTGGGGTGTGCCGATCCCTGTCTTTTATCACCGTGAAACCGGTGAGGTGCTGCTCAACCAGGCCACGCTCGATCACATCCAGGCTCTGATCGCCGAGCACGGCGCCGATGTGTGGTGGGAGCGCGATGAGGCCGGTCTGCTGCCTGCGGAATACGCCGCCGAGGCCGCTCAGTGGCGCAAAGGCACCGACACGATGGACGTGTGGTTCGACTCCGGCTCTTCCTGGGCCGGCGTGCTGGGCGGCATCGCGGGCGGCGAGAGCCGTGCACCCGAACTCCACTACCCCGCGGATCTGTATCTCGAAGGCAGCGATCAGCACCGCGGCTGGTTCCAGAGCAGCCTGCTCACCTCCGTGGCCGTGAACGGCCACGCCCCCTACAAACGGGTGCTCACCCACGGCTTCACCCTCGATGAGAAGGGCCGGAAGATGAGCAAATCCCTCGGCAACGTGGTGGATCCCGCGGTGCTGGTGGAAGGCGGCAAGAACGAAAAGCAAGACCCGGCCTACGGCGCCGATGTGCTGCGCCTGTGGGTGAGCTCGGTGGATTACTCCGCCGATGTGCCGCTGGGCCCAGGGATCGTGAAGCAATTGGCGGATGTGTACCGCAAGGTGCGCAACACCGCCCGCTACCTGCTGGGCAACCTGCACGACTTCGATCCCACTCGCGATGCCGTGCCCTACGCCGAGCTGCCGCTGCTGGATCAGTGGATGCTGCAGCGCACCGCCGCCCTGATCGACAGCGTGAGCGGAGACTTCCAGCGCTTTGAGTTCTACCGCTTCTTCCAGGCGCTGCAGAACTTCTGCGTGGTGGATCTCTCCAACGTCTACCTCGATATCGCCAAAGACCGCCTCTACGTGAGCGGCGCCCAGGAGTTCCGCCGCCGCAGCTGCCAAACGGTGCTGGCCCTGGTGGTGGAGCGCCTGGCGGGCCTGATCGCGCCGGTGCTCTGCCACATGGCGGAAGACATCTGGCAGAACCTGCCCTATGCGGTGGCCGAGCGCTCCGTGTTTGAGCGCGGCTGGCCCACGGCGCCGGCCGAATGGCGCCGCGCCGAGCTGGAAACGCCGATGGAGCAGATCCTCGAGCTGCGCGCTCTGGTGAACCGTCAGCTCGAAAGCTGCCGCTCCGGCGGCCAACTGGGTGCGTCGCTGGAAGCGCAGGTGCAGCTGGAACTCAGCGAGGGATCGGAGCCCACCGC
>VGPP01000159.1 GCA_016882585.1 Cyanobacteria bacterium M_surface_7_m2_037 | reverse complement strand
CATCTTCCACACTCAACACCACGGCTGTACCAGGAAGGCGCCACTCCGTGACATCCTTCTCCATGGATTGATTCAGCTTGAGGATGTCGTCGGAGTTGGGAATCGTGAATGTCTTGCGGCTGTTGCCAAACACATAATCCAGGATCTGCTTGAGTTGTATCGCTGCTTCTCCAGCACGATCACTTCTCACGCTTTCGGCAAACTCCGAGGCATTGAGCGCTTCAACGGCCAGATTGAAGCGCGTATTCAGCGTGTCGATGCGCTGGCGCGCAGCCGGGCTCCAGTTGAATCCAGGATCGTTGCGGGCGCTGGCGCTGATGGTGCGCATCTGATGGCCCACCTCGGCCATCACCACATAGAAATTGAGCAGGGTGGAGCGAGGGTTGTCCCCGATCACCTCCCCCAGCGGCACCCCTTCCCAGGTTTCCACCGCATCGAGCAAGGCTGGATAGAAGGGTTGGCTGCTGAGCGGCACACCCTCAGCCAGTGGCGCTCGTGGTGCCTGCTGCACCTGAGCCAGCCCCGGCAGCATCAACGCCACGCTGATCAGCAATCCGGTGAAAGCCGCCAGGGCTCGCCGGATCCAGAACCTGGGCATCAGCATGGGCATGGTTGGTTCAATCATCGCTGTCACTGCAGATGAGTCGTTTGCGCCAAGGGATGCGCCAAACCGTGCTCGCTGGAGCTTCGCTGTTGCGGGAAGCGAGTGCCGGTGTTCTCGATGCCGTTGCCGAGCTGGCAGCACCTCAGGGCCGTTCCGGCAGCCTTGAACGTGAGCTGGAGCTGGCCCGTCAACAGGGCCGTTGGCTCAGTGACGACGAGCGCGCTGAACTCGCGGCCAGTGAGCAACGTCGTGCCCAGAGGCGCCGCACGTTGCTGCTGCTGGCGGCGCTGTCGCTGCTGATCCCACTGCTTTGGCCGTTGTTGCCTGTTTGGCTGGGGTTGCTCTGGTGGCCGATCACCACCCGTCGCCTGTTGATCGGCGTGGTGGGTGCCGTAGCCGCGTTGATGGCTCTGTTGGTGGTGCTGCTGCTGTGGCTGTTGCTGCGATGACGCGAGACGCCTTTCTGGCCTGGTGCCACCCCGATCTGTTGGAGGAGCGGTTGTTGCATGCCTCTGCCCTCTGGCAAGTGAGGGCTGCGTTGGCCGCATCGGCTGCAGACGTTCCCCCTCCGTCGCGTTGGCCGCTCAGCGCGTTCGAGTGGGGCGGCTGCCAGCTGGCCATCGCCTCGGCCAGAGCCGCTGAGGCGCGGCCCGCATCGTTCCGGTTGGGCGAGCGATCGCTTCGGGCTCAGTTGTTTTGTCTGCTTGTTCCAGGCGAGCTGGTCAGCGAAGCGGAGGCCATTGACCCGCTCGATCCACGCCAGTGGCGTTTCTGGTTGGTGCCGTTCCATCAGCTGCACCCTGAGCGCCAGAGCATCGGGCTCTCGGCCCTGATGCGCGCCCATGGCGCGGGCTTGATCCACGAGGATCTGGCCGCTGCCCTCCACGCCCTGGTGCCCTGATGTCGAGCTGCACTGAGCCCTCGGGCTATCGCATCAGCCGCGATGACGGCGCCAGCGACGCGATCGCTGGCCGCTGCTTTGCCACTTATGAGGAGGCCTATGCCGTGCTGGAGCGCTACTACGCCGACCTGTGCTGCTCCGATGATCGTGAGTATTACCGAATCGAACTGCTCAACCCCGCCTAACCTGCCAGCTCCGTTGGCCTGGCGATGCGCAACCTGATCCGTTCCGCCATGGTTCTTGCCGCCTTGGCGGTGTCCACAGCGCCCGTGCGAGCGCTGGAGGAGGTGGTGGTGGAGCTGCCATTGATGGAGAACACGCTCACGGTGAAGTTGAGCGAGCTCAAAAATCCACAAGCGTTGTTGCAGGGCAGCAGCGATCTGGCGGAGCTGGATCGCGCCAGCGATGGTGAGCTGGGCCGCAAGTTGCTGAAGCTGCTCAATCACCCGGTGCCGGTGAGTTTTCGCCAATTGGCTGAGAGTTCCGTGGGTTCACCGCTGCTGGAGCAGGCCCTGTTGCTGGTGTCGTCGTTCGGCACGGTGGAGGGGCGCAGCCCTGATCTCAGCGGCGCCACGCTCAAACAGGCGCTGGAGACAGCAACCGCGGAATCACCGGATGGACAGCCCACCCTGCTTCAACTGATGGAAGCGATCCCCGGGGAGCGCGTGCGTCTCAACCTCTCGCAGGCGCAGGTGGTTCTTGCGCGCATGCTGCGCCACCGGCGCCGGGCCGATCAATTGATGGCAACAGCGGCGCCTGCCCCCGCGGCCATGCCGGCAGCGCCCCGCTCAACCGTTGCGGTGAGTCGCACAACCCTTCCGGTGTCGCACAGGCCCGATCCGCTGGAGCTGGTGGTGATGCAACCCAGCAGCGGCTCCCCACGCGGCCTGGTTGTGATTTCCCATGGCCTTTGGGATAGCCCCACCAATTTCGAGGGCTGGGGTCAGCGCCTCGCCGACCAGGGCTATGCGGTGGTGCTGCCTCGCCATCCCGGCAGCGACAAGCATCAGCAGCACGAGGTGCTCTCCGGCCAGGCTCCACCGCCGTCCCCGGCTGAGCTGTCGCTGCGGGCCAGGGATGTCACCGCCATCAACGATGCGGTGGCCCAGAACCGTTTGCCGGCACTGGCTGGGGTGAAGGCCGACCGGGTTGTGGTGATCGGCCATTCCTGGGGTGCCACCACAGCGCTCCAGCTGGCCGGTGTGAAACCGGAGGATCGCGCCCTCAAGGCACGCTGCGACAACCTCCTCGATCCCGATCGCAATCTCAGCTGGACCCTGCAGTGCAGCTGGGTGTCTGCGGTGGATCAAGCGGCGGTGGATGACCCCCGTGTGATCGCCGTTGCAGCGGTGAGTCCTCCGGTGTCGTTGCTGTTCCCCAAGGGTTCGTCGAAGCAGATCACCGCGCGCGTGTTGCTGGTGAGCGGCACGCACGATTGGGTGGTTCCGCCGGACCCTGAGGCCGTGCAGCCGTTCAGCACCGCCAATCCCCAGGGCAATCAACTTGTGTTGGTGCAGGGGGGCGATCACTTCAACCTGCGGCCCGGCTCCTCGCCGGGCGGTGGGCCTGTGGCTCCGCTCTTGCTGGAGTGGACCAATCGTGCGTTTGCGGCTGGCCCGGCGGTGAAGCCGGCTTCCGGTGCTGCACCGCTGCTTCCCAAGGGCTCCTGGGGAAGCGATGGCAAAGCGATGGCGGATGTCACCGAGCGCGTGCAGGCGCCATGAGGGTTCGCGGACTCACTTGTTTAGGTAGTCATGCCCATAGCGGCGTCTCGCTGAGCCCGCTTTGCTGACGCCGAAGCCTCCTCACACAGCCCGCAAGGGCTGTTTTTTATGGCAGCTGATGCGGCCGCAGGCCCATTCTGATTAGCGTCGCGCCTGCTCTTCTGGATGTGTGCGTCCTTATTTCCTGCTCGAACCTGGAGACGGGCTGCTCCTCTGCGGCCCCGATGGCTCGATCAGTCATCTGGATCGCACGGCTGCACACCGGCTCGGCGTGAAGGTGGAGAGCTGGTGCGGCCAGCAGCTCAGGCAGGTCTGGCCGGCATTGGCCGACCTGATCAT
>VGPP01000158.1 GCA_016882585.1 Cyanobacteria bacterium M_surface_7_m2_037 | reverse complement strand
ACACCCACCCAGCGATTGCGGTGGCGGAACTGATGCGCCTGCTGATTGATCAGGAAGGGCTGGAGTGGGACCAGGCCTGGGCGATCACCACCGCCAGCCTCAGCTACACCAACCACACCTTGCTGCCGGAGGCCCTGGAAACCTGGGGTGTGGAGCTGTTTGAGCAGCTCTTGCCACGCCAACTCGCGATCATCTACGAAATCAATGCCCGCTTCCTGCGAATGGTGCGGCTGCGCTACCCCGGCAAGCCGGAGGTGCTCTCGCGGGTGTCGTTGATTGAGGAGGGCCCGAAGCAGCGAGTGCGCATGGCCCATCTGGCGGTGGTGGGCAGCCACCACACCAACGGCGTGGCTGAGTTGCACAGCCAGCTGTTGAAAGATCAGGTGCTCGCCGATTTCGCCCAGCTGTGGCCGGAGCGTTTCACCAACGTGACCAACGGCGTGACCCCAAGGCGATGGCTTGCGGTGGCGAATCCCTATCTCTCCGGCTTGTTGGATGAGGCCATCGGCGATGGCTGGCGCCGCGATCTGCAGCAACTCGAGCGGCTCGAACCACTGCTGAGCGATGGGGGCTTTCTGGAGCGTTGGCGCGGCGTGCGGGCGTTGGCCAAACAGCGCCTCGCCGATCACATCCATCAGCAGCTTGGGGTGCTCGTGGATCCCACCTCCCTGTTTGATGTGCAGGTGAAGCGCATTCACGAATACAAACGCCAGCATCTGGCGGCGCTTGAACTGGTGCAGCGCTACCTGCGCCTACGCAACGGCGAGGATCTGCCGCCGCGCACGGTGATCTTCGGCGGCAAGGCGGCGCCGGGCTACGCCATGGCGAAATTGATCATCCGGCTGATCGTGGGCATCGCCGAGATGGTGAACATCGATCCCGCCATGCGGGGCCGCCTGCGGGTGGTGTTTCTGCCGAATTTCAGCGTGAGCCTTGGCCAGCTCACCTACCCCGCGGTGGATCTCTCCGAGCAGATCTCCACGGCCGGCAAGGAAGCCTCCGGCACGGGCAACATGAAGATGGCGCTCAACGGGGCTCTCACCATCGGCACGCTCGATGGCGCCAACATCGAGATCCGCGAACGGGTGGGCGACGAGAACTTCTTCCTGTTCGGGCATACGGCCGCCCAGGTGCAGGAGCTCACGGCCAAGGGCTATCACCCCTGGACCTGGCTCGAGCCCAACAGCAGCGCACGGGAGGCCCTGGCCTTGATCGCCTCCGGCCATTTCAGCGAAGGCGATCGATCCCTGTTTCAGCCGTTGCTCGACAACCTCACCCACAGCGATCCGTTCCAGGTGATGGCGGATGCGGCGGATTACAGCCGCGCCCAGGATCAGGTGGATCAGGCCTGGCAACAACCCGAAGATTGGGCGCGGGCTTCCATCACGAACACGATGCGCTGCGGCTTCTTCAGCAGTGATCGTGCGATCGCGGAGTACGCCACACGCATCTGGAAGCTGGAGCCGCTCACGATTGGCAAGGCCGCGCCCTGATCCCGGCCTCAGCCAAAGGTGCGGCCATCCCAGCCCCAGCTGGCGGCCGCCACATCCTCGAACTGGATGTAGATGCGGTTGGTGGGAATGCCTGTGCGGGCGCTGATCAGATCGCAGAACGCCGCTGTCATCGCGGGAGGGCGCAGGGAGCCGATGGATTTGATCTCCACAAACACGCTGGGCTCACTGCTGGCAGCGAAGGTCATCGGCACCGCGGTTTCGAGCATCGTCATCACGTAGCTCTCGGGCTTGCCGGTTTGCTGGGCCAGGGCGGCGGAGAGCTCCTTGAGCAGGGCATCGGCGTTGTCCACCGAAGCCAGCGAGGTGCGCACGTTGATCAGCGGCACGGCAAAACGGAATCGAAGGCCCGCATCGTGCCATGGGTGATTCAGCTGTGCAGGCTGACGCCTCCGAACCTGGCCAGGCTCATCAACCGGCCGGGATGAAATCGAGCACCAGATCGCCCACCGCATCGCGCTCGATCACAAAGCGGAAGCCATCCAACGTGCCGCTCCAGCGGCCCGCCTCCGTGTCGGCGCTTTCACCCACCGGCTGAGCGATGGCGTGATCGAAGAGCTGCGCAAACACATGAGCGGCCACGGTCGCCGCCTGGTCTTCATCCATGTCGTCGAGCTCGTGGGGCTCAACGGAGCAGCCCTCCAGCATCTCGGCATCGAGCACATTGCCGCTGCCGAGGTCAGCCACAAGGGCCTTCAGTGCGTCGTCCATCGGTGCAATCAGCTCCTTGTCATGGTGAAGGGGCGCCTCAGTAGTAATAAGCGCCATCGAGGGGGCTCTGCCGCACGGCGCCGCAACGGCTGGCCACACGCCAGAGGGCCTTGTGAATCGGCGTGGGGTCGTAGCGCACGAGCTCGGGGTAGCGCTGGCGCAGCAGAGCGGTTCCACGCCAGGCGTTGTAGTGCGGAATGGCGGAGTTGATGTGATGGCACACGTGGGTGGAGCCGATGCCGTGATGCAACAGGTTGAGCACAGGGCCGTAGGGGCGATCCACGGTTTGCAGGGCTCCCTTCGCCCACGACCACTCCTGATTACAAAAGTGGGGGATGTTGAGATCGGTGTGCTGCAGCCAGGTGTAAACCACCAGCCACACGTTCACCATCAGATAGGGCAGGCCATACACACAGAGCACCCGCAGCAACGACCAGTGCACTGCCGCGAAAGCGAGGCCCAGCAGAACAACGATCAGGCCGATGTTGGAGCGCAGCATCAAGCCGCGGAACGACGCAGGGAACAGCTGCCGCTTACGCGGGGCCCCATCAACGACAATGCGGAAATGGGAATTCGGCCGGCCGTAATCCTCTCCGCCGGTGGCACCGAAAAACAGATACAGGGGCCAGCCCAGCACCAGGTGGTTGAACAGCGAAACCCAGCCGAACAAGCGGCGCCCCAGTTTCAACTTGAGTGCTTCGGTGATCTCCCCGGTGCGGGATGAGGCCCGGGGTGGCACATGGGTTTCGCCCTGTTCGAGGTGATTGCAGTGGGCGTGGTGCACCGCATGGCTGCGGGCCCAGCAGTGATACGGAACGAGCAACAGGCTGTGAAGCACAAAGCCCACCCAGGCCTCGAGGCGGCGGTTGGGGTGGAAGGCGTTGTGGCCGCATTCGTGGGCGATCACCCAACAGCCCATGGCCACGGTGCCGGTCACGGCGCCGTAGAGCAGCCAGAAGGGGAGCGCGGCCCAGTGGAGCGGAATCTGCGTGCCCACGCCGTAGGCCAACAGCGATAAACCGAGCGACATCGCCAGGCTGCCCCAGGCCTTGATCGGATCAAAGCGATGCAGCTCCGGCGGAAGACAACCGAGCAGCTCGGCTTTTGTGGGAGATCGCGGAGCAGAAACGGGCTCAAAGCGCTGGTCCGGCGGCAGCACCGGGGAAACAGAGGCGATCAAACGCCGCACCGCGCCGAAAGGAGCACAGGAATCTTCATAATTTCCTCAGAATCTAGGCCTTGAGGGTCGGAAGGGGCCTGAGCGGCTCGCCAGGATGGACACCTCAGCCCCAACAGCCGTGTCCACAACCGCGCCAGCCCGCACGTTTGAGGAGTTTGCGCAGCGGGCCGAC
>VGPP01000157.1 GCA_016882585.1 Cyanobacteria bacterium M_surface_7_m2_037 | reverse complement strand
AGGAGCAAGCGGTTTCCGCGGGCTGGAGCCCTGTGCAGCTGGGGGCCACGATCCTGCGCAGTTCAACAGCCTGTGTGGCCGGAGCTGCCTTGCTCAGCCACTGGCGTGCGGCCGCTGGCTGAGAGGCCTCACTTGGGCTGAATCACGACGGGATCACTTCTTGCCGAACAGGCTGCCGGCCATGCTGCGGAAACCTGCCAGGTTGGCTCCACCGCGGCGGCGGCGCATGGGCAGCGCTCCTCCGGCGGTCACGCAATCGGGAGCAAAGGTGGAGAGGGTTGCAGCGGGCTTGGCGGCCTGCTCAGCAGCCAGCTCAGCGGCGATGGCCTCAGCAGTGGTGAGCACCTTGCCGCTGGGGGCTTCAGCGGCAGGAGCGGTAGCTGCTGCCGGGGCTGCTGCCTTCACCGGGGCGGCTGCTTTGGCCTGGGGCTTTTCGGCGGCCTTGCTGGGTTTGGCCACAGGTGCCACGGCAGCTGGCGTCGCGGGGGCCTTCTCATCGAGGTTGAGGAAGAAGCTGCCCTTGCGGTTGAACACCATGGCGCCGGTTGTGAGGCGGATGGCTGGATTATCCGCTGCCAGCGGTGCTGGTGGGCGGGTCCCTTAGGGCAGTGCAACAGAAGCCATCGCGGTTGTGTTGTGCTGGGGCCTGTGTTGCATGGGCCCCGGTGGGGCCTGCTGGGGATGCTGGAGCTTCAGGTTCTGCTCAGTGGTGATCGCTTGCAGCACTGGGCCATCGCCCTGCTGATCAATGCCGCGCTGATCGCCATCGCCCAGCGCCTGCCTCTGCTCACCCGTTCGGGCTGGGTGCATGCCGGCATCCTGGGCACGCTGCTGCTCGGCAGCCTCGATTGGGCTGGCTGGTGGGCCGTGGTGCTCTATCTGGGCCTGGGGTCGCTCGTGACGCGGCTGGGGTTCCGCCGCAAGCAGGCTGAGGGCCTCGCTGAAGCGCGTGGCGGGCGGCGCGGCCCCGAAAACGTGTGGGGATCGGCGGCCACCGGGGCAGCCCTGGCGCTGCTCAGCCTGTTGCCATCGGCGCCCGTCACCCTGCTGCGGCTCGGCTTTGCCGCCAGCTTCAGCGCCAAGTTGGCCGATACCTTCGGCAGCGAGATCGGCAAGCGCTGGGGGCGCCACACCGTGCTGATCACCACGCTCAAGCCGGTGCCTCCCGGTACGGAGGGGGCGATTTCCCTGGAGGGCACAGCCGCCAGCCTGCTGGGCAGTGGATTGATGGCGTTGGTGATGCTGCAGCTGGGCCTGTTGCAGGGTGCAGCGGCCTGGGGTTTGGTGGCGCTGGTGGGGTTGCTGGCCACCCTGCTGGAAAGCCTGATCGGTGCAGGGCTCCAGCAGCGCTGCGCTTGGCTCAGCAATGAGCTGGTGAACGCTCTGCAAACCACCATCGCCGCCGTGGTAGCGATGGCGGCGGCGGAGTGGCTGGGCCTGGGCTGAGCAAGCTCAGCGCGAGCCCCTCAGCTGCTCAGCAGGGGCATCAGCTGCTGACGCAGCTCCAGCAGCAGCCGTTCACCGCGGCGTTGCATCACCTTGGGGCTCAGCCCACTGCCCTGGGCGAGCTGCCGCCAGGTGAGGTTCTGCAGCAGCCGCCCCAGGATCAAACGCCGCTGTTGGCGCTCAAACCGGCGCAGCACCCGCCACAGGTGCCGCCGCTGCTCCCAGCCGATCACCTGGGCGTAGCGCTCATCAGCGCGTGTGTCGCGCAGCTGCTCCACCAGGGGAGCGAGCTCGCCCTCGTCATCAAATTGGGGTTGCTCCAGGCTGGCCAGTTGCAAGCTGCGCTGCCGCGCCAGGGCCAGCTCCCAGCGCTGAATGCTGCAGCCCAGCGCCGCCGCGAGGGCCGAGGCAGCCAGCGGCTGCAGGCCCTGTTGCTGACGCTGCAGCTGCAGCGCCCGGCCCCGGCGGTACAGATCGATCAGGTGATGGCTGCCGCTCACGGGGTGGGAGCGGTCGCGCAGATAGTGCCGAATGGCCCCCCGAATCCAGGGCACAGCCACAGTGCTGAGGCTGTGCCCGCGGCCAGGATCAAAGCGCTCCACCGCCTTGATCAGCCCCAGGCAGCCCTCCTGGCTGAGGTCTTCAAAGCTGTGGCCGCTGCGTTGGGATTCCTGGCGCGCCACCCGCCACACCAGGGGCAGGTTGGCGTGGATCAGGGCGTTGCGGTTGGTGGTGTTGCGGCAGCGCTGGTAAGCCGCGATCAAGGCGGCATTGCGCTGGTTGAAGTCGGCGCGGGGCGCGAAGGTGGTGTGCATCGGAGGTGGCGCGGTTGCGTGTTTTCACGCTCGTTCGCGGCGGCCTGCTCCGCCCTCCCCTTGGCGGTGGAGGCAGCCTCCCTCAGCTGGGGGAGGGCGTGCGGGTTGGGGCTGTGCTCACGCGCTCACGCTGCTGATCCCCAGCGGTTGCAGATCGGCCCACGCCAACAGCGCCGGCCACGCCCGCACGCGCTCATACACCTGGCGGTGCCCCTCGCTGTTGAGGTGGATGCCGTCGTTGCATAACCACTGCAGCCAGGCAGGGTCCTGCAATAGCCCGCCCAGCAGGGGCAGGAACGGCACATCGGCCTCCAGGCAGGCTTCCTCCAGCAGCGCTTCGTAGCGGCGCACCTGCTCAAGCTGATACCAGAGCACATCCGCGTAGGGCATCACCGCCTCATCCACCGGTGTGAGGCCGAGCACCAGCACCGGCGCCAGCTGTTTGGCCTGAGCAAGCAGCTGCTGCAGGCCAAACAGAAACCCCTCGGCATCCAGCTGCGGGCGGCCATCGGCGCGCCCTACGCGGGCGCAGTCGTTGAGGCCCATCGCCAGCAGGATGCCCTGGGGCCTTTGGCGGCGCAGTTCACCGCGGCAGCTCACCTCGTTGTGGAGCCGTGCCGCCACCCGTTCGAGGCCATCGCCGCGCACCCCCAACGGATAGAGCACAGGGCCATGGGGCAGCCCCATCCAGTGGCGCCGCAAGCGTTCACACCAGCCGCCCTCCTCCGGATCGCCCCAGCCCACCACACCGCTGTCGCCAAGCACGATCAGCTTGCGGGGGATCGGAACACTCATGCCTTCAGCAGCCGTTGGCGGGCGCGGTCGCTGAGATCTTCCCCCAGCAGGGTGAGCGCCGCGTAGGCCACCAGCAGCAGCAGCAATTGATCAAAGGCGAAGGCGCTGAGGCTCTGGTTGAGCTGGGTGCCCAGGCCGGTGCCCGCCACCAGACCCACCACCACCGTTTCCCGCAGGATCACATCGGCGCGGTAGGCGCCGTAGGCCAGGTAGGAGCGGGCCAGGCCGCTGAACCGGCCGTAGAGCAGCGCCAGGCGGGGGCCGGTGCCGCTGCAGCGCAGGGCCTCCTGCCGCTGGGGCCCGGCGGCTTCGCTGCCCTCGAGCAGCAGGCGGCCCAGGATGCCGAGGTTGTGAAAGCCGAGAGCGAAGGCGGCGGTGATCACGCCGGGCTTGAGCACAAACAGCAGCAGCAGGGCCGTGAGCGGCGGTGGCCACAGCCGACCAATGGCCCAGATCAGCTGCAGCAGCCGTTGCCCCCAGGCCCATGGGGCCACCAGCAGCAACAGCAGTGGCGCCACCCCCACCGCCA
>VGPP01000156.1 GCA_016882585.1 Cyanobacteria bacterium M_surface_7_m2_037 | reverse complement strand
AATCGGAGCGGCGGGATTTGAACCCACGACCCCCACTACCCCAAAGTGGTGCGCTACCAAGCTGCGCTACGCCCCGGCGAGAAAGAAATTATCACAGCGCCTTCCCGCGCCGGGCCTGGATTTTGCGCAGTAGCGAGCTGGTGAGCTGTTCGCGATTCAGGCTGCTGTAGCCCCACAGGCGAAGGGCGCGTGCGAGGTCGCGCAGCTCCCTCAGATTCATGGAGGCCAGGCGCAGCTCCGGGATGCGCTGCCAGGCCGAGGTGGTCATCGGCAGCTCGCTGCCATCGCGGCCGGCCCGCAGGCCCGCCAGGGCCCCATCGGCCATCCATTCCGGCACCAGCACAAACAGCACGGCAAGCAGGCCGTAGAGCTCCACCAGCCCCCTGGGCAGTGGATGCAGCTTGCGCTGGGGCTTCGGGTCCACGCGGGCGTTCAACAACAGGGGCTGCAGCAGGTGCGACGTCAGCGCCGCCGGGGCATTGTCTCCCAGAACATCGGGATTGGTGCAGAGCCGACCTGTACCGGATCTCTCAGATCAATGCGCCGTTTTGGCCGCCTCCACTGCGTCCCGGCAGCAGCGGCTGCTGAGGCTGCTGAGGGGCCGGAACGGCCTTCGGGGCCGTTGGAGCCGTGTCGCGCCACTGCAGTGCAGGCTCCGGTGAAGGCGCCAACCGCACAAACCAGAACACCAGGGCAAACACCAGCCCAAGGGTGATCAGCATTCCCAGGATCACGGTGCGGTCGGGCAGGGGGTTCATGCCTGGTCAGTCCGGGTGCACTGCAGTTTGCGGCGCCCCTGCTCAAGGGTGAGGCTGTCGCCCCAGAGGGTGAGCTCCATCAGCTCACTGCCGTAGCGCACCCCCGGCTGGTTGCTGGCTACACGGAAGAGGGTGAAGCGGCTGCCTCCGCTGATTAACGAGGCTTGGGCGTCATTACGCTCCACTACGAGCACACCCTGATCGCCGCAGAGAAAGCGATCGCGGACGTCGTAGTCCTCCCACCAGGGGCTGCTGAGGGCGAGGAGGGGAAGCAGCAGAGCAATCACAACGCAATCGGCGTGTTGTCGCCGCGCAAGACGCAGTGATCAATCGACCAGTCGTAGTGGTTCCAAACAGCTCCGGGCAGTTTGTAGTTGGAGCCTTCAAAGCCATCGAGCAACACACCGCTGGGGCGGGCTGAGCAGTAGGGGCGGCTGCCGGGGCGGGCTAGGTATTGCTGGTGGTAGGTCTCCGCGAAGAAAAAGGGCTTACCAGTAGCGATTTCGGTGGTGATCGCTCCTTTGCCGTTGGCGTTGAGCAGCTGCTGGTAGCGATCGCGGGAGGCTTCGGCAATGCGAAGGAGCTCAGGTTCCATCACGTAGATGGCCGAGCGGTATTGGGTGCCGGTGTCGTTGCCCTGGGCCATGCCCTGGGTGGGGTCGTGACATTCCCAGAACAGTTTCAGCAGGTCGCTGAAATCAACGGCATTCACATCCCACACCACCCGCACCACCTCGGTGTGGCCGGTGCGGCCGGAGCACACCTCTTCATAGGTGGGGTTGGGGGTGTAACCACCGGCGTAGCCCACGGCGGTGCTGATCACACCGGGTAGCCGCCAGAACCCCTTCTCAGCGCCCCAGAAACAGCCGCAGCCGAACAGGGCTTCCTGTTGGCTGGTGGTGAGTGGTGCTTTCAAGGCCGTGCCAAGCACCACATGGCGATCGGCCGTGGCGATGGGGGTGTTGCGGCCGGGCAGTGCGGCATCGGGAGCGATCAGCGCGCCCTTGGATCCGCCCAGTCCCTGAAACAGTCCGAACACTGATGCCGCAGCCGATGTGGTGATGTCAGCCTACGGCGCTCAACCTTGTGGTGCGCCGGGTTCCAGGGCGATGTGGTTCAGCAGCGTGGTGGTGAAGGCGAACAGCAGAAAGGGCAGCGAGAGCACCAGGATCAGGCCCACGCCCACCAGCGCGAACAGCGGTTTACTGGCGCCCATCAGCGCCAGGCCCGCCGCCAGGCTCACGAAGATCACCAGCATCCAGATCAGGATCTGACCGTAGATATCGCCGAAGGTGAGGGTGCAGCGCAGGCGGTAGGGCACACCGGTGGTCATGGCAGCGGCGCGGAGCGTCAACTCCAGCTAAGCCACGGCTGCGGGGGTTGTCTGGTGAAGGGCACAGAGTGTGACTGAATCTGCCGATCTGCTTCTGAAGCGGCTCAGGCCGCCTTGCTCAGCTGTTGCTCCGCCTGCTCGCGCTCCCACAGGCGCCGGTAGGTGCCGCTTTGCTGTACAAGCTCGTTGTGGTGCCCCTGCTGCACCAAGCGGCCGCCATCCAGCACCAGGATGCGGTCGCAGGCGGCGGCGGCGGAGAGCTGGTGGCTGATCATCAGGATCGTGCGGTCCTGCTGGCTGCGCACCGATTGCAGGATGTCGGCAGCGGTGTTGTTGTCCACGCTGGCCAGGGCGTCGTCAAGCACCAGCAGCGGTGCCTGCACCAGCAGGGCGCGGCCAAGGGCCGTGCGCTGGCGCTGACCGCCGCTGAGGGTGATGCCACGCTCACCCACCAAGGTGCCGTAGCCATCGGGGAAGCCGCGGATATCGCCCTCTAGACGTGCCTGGATGGCGGCCGCCTCAACGGCGTCTTGCGCTGCGCTCGGCTCGCCGTAGCGCAGGTTGTCGGCGAGGGTGGCGGTGAACAGGTAGCCCTCCTGGGGCACCAGCGCCACCTGGCGGCGCAGATCATCAAGGGCTACGCAGGTGATGTCGCTGCCATTGAGGAACAGGGCACCCTCCGGCACCTCCACCATGCGGCCCAGGGCACGGGCCAGTGTGGTTTTGCCGCAACCCACCGGACCCACCACCGCCACGAGCTCGCCGGGTTCGAGCAGGAAGCTCACGTGCTCCAGCGCCAGGCGCTCCGCATCCGGATAGCGCAGCGACAGATCGCGCGCCTCCACGGCAGCGGCGCGGCGGCCGGCCTGGACCGGCGCCGCGATTGCTACAGGCTGCGCCGGGGAGGTCACCCGGGGTTTGCGCCGCAGCAGCTCCTCCACCCGCTCCAGGCTCACCTGACCGGTCTGGAAGGTGTTGAGCGTGAAGCCCAGCAGCGCGGTGGGGAACACGAGGCGCTCCACATACAGGATCAGCGCCACCAGATCACCGATGCTGAGGCGGCCGGTTTCCAGTTGGCCGCTGCCCAGCGCCAGCAGCAGCAGCAGGCTTACTGAGGAGATGCCTTCCAGCAGCGGGAACAGGGTGCTGCGGGTGCGGGCCAGCAGCAGGGCCTCGTCGCGGTAGCGGCGGTTGCGATCGGCGAACGCCTGCCGTTCGGTGGCCTCCTGGCCATAGATCTTGATCGCGTTGATGCCGGAGAGGTCTTCCTGGATCAGATCGCTCAGCTGCGCCAGGGCCTCCTGTTGGCGCCGCTGCTGGCGCATCATGCGGCCGCCGAACAGCCGCACCGTCACCAGCATCAGCGGGTAGAGCCCCACCGCCGCCAGGCTCAGCAGCGGATCGATGGCCAACATCGCCGGCAGGGTGAGCGCATAGGCCAGCACCGTGTTGGTGAGGCTGAGCACGGCGAAGCCCAGCAGCCGCCGCACGTTTTCCACATCGCTGGTGGCCCGG